>JBFLZA010000626.1:0-5471 GCA_040756535.1 Cyanobacteriota bacterium | reverse complement strand
AGTGTTCAATTCATGCAGTTAAAGGGTTGAAAGTGGGTCAGTTGAACGGTTGCAAGTAAGCAAGAAAAGCAAGTTGACAAGTTGACAAGTTGACAAGTTGAGCGTTAGCAAGGAAAGCAAATTGAACGTTTAAACCTTTAACCCTCAACCCTTTAACCATGACTCAACTCTGGCCTTACATTACCCCTGGCATTCCCGACGATTTATTTGAGCAATTACCGGGTATTCCTTTGAGTCAAAGAGAGGTGCGGTTACTCTTGATTTCGGCTTTGCGGTTGTACCCGGACTCCCTGTTATGGGATATCGGGGCGGGAACGGGCACAATTCCGGTAGAAACGGGCTTGCTATGTCCCAAGGGTCAGGTGATTGCGGTAGAACGGGATGAGGATGTCGCTAACCTGATTCGCCGCAATTGCTCGCGCTTTGGTGTCCACAACGTCCAAGTTATTGAAGGGAGTGCTCCAGAATGTCTGAAAGACTTACCTCAACCCCCTCAACGAGTTTGTATTGAGGGAGGTCGTAAGATTAAAGACATTCTTAAAGAAGTTTGGCAATACTTGCCCCCATCAGGGCGAGTCGTCGCTACAGCGAGTAACCTAGAAAGTCTTTATGCCATCTCGGAAAGCTTAGCTGAGTTACACGCCCGTAACATTGAGGTGGTTCAATCCGTTGTCAATCGCTTGGAGACACGGGGCACTCATCAAACTTTTGCCTCAGTTAATCCGATTTTTATTCTGAGTGGGGAAAAGCTTGATTAGAGCGCCCATGTAGGCTACGCTACATCAGACAGCTAGGGGGTGAAAAGTACAAAGATTGTGTAACCCCAAGACTCCCTAGTGAGCAGTAGCGGCTTACATCGTCATTCAGAAGGATGGCGGTTTAACGTGAATTCGTTAAAGTAAGCACAAGTAGAATCAATTCCTGATGTCAGGAATTGTGAATTTTTCTGCTCAACCCTAGCCCTCTTCATCTCGACAGTTTGAGCCAACTGTCTTTTACACGAAGCGTCCTATGCCCTGGTCTCGAATTTTTAGTGGAATTATTGCGATCGCCCTAGCACTGGGGATGATTATTGTTGGAGGATGGTATTTCACCCTCGGCTTTTGCGTCATCGTCTATCTGGGTCTTTTGGAATATTTTCAACTGGTGAAGGCAAAAGGAATTGCGCCTGCTGCCAAAACCACTATCGTCGTCAGTCTTCTACTACTCGTTACTTCCACAGTTTCACCGACTCTAACGGATGCAGTATTTCCGCTAGCAGGAACATTTATCTGTTTCTACTTGCTATTCCAGCCCAAGATGGCGTCTATTGCTGATATTGCCTCCTCCATTTTGGGGTTGCTCTACGGTGGCTATCTACCGAGTTACTGGGTACGGTTGCGAGTGGGTTTAGCGCAGGCGTCATCGTTGCCTGTTGATGCTACAGCCAGTGCGACTAGTCTCCCCTTAGGAGGTTACTGGCCGACCTCTTGGACGGATTTTACCATCCTGCCTGAAGCGTTGACAGCAACCCTCTTAGCTTTTGCTTGCATTTGGGCGGCCGATATTGGCGCTTACTTTTTCGGCAAGTTCTTTGGCCGTACCCGCCTTTCTCATATCAGTCCGAAAAAGACTGTTGAAGGAGCAATTTTTGGACTCGTGGGCAGTGTCGCTGTAGCAACAGCGGGTGCGTGGTATCTGCACTGGGCCAGTTGGCAGCTTAGTGGTGTTATTTTTGGGACACTGGTAGGCGTTGCTAGCTTGTTGGGAGACTTGACTGAATCAATGATGAAACGGGATGCTGGGGTGAAAGATTCAGGGCAATTAATTCCCGGTCACGGTGGTATTTTAGACCGAACGGATAGTTATGTTTTCACTGCCCCTTTGGTTTACTATTTCGTTACTCTTCTGCTTCCTTTATTACCGCCGTTTTTGTAAGTTAGTAGGTCTATAGATGCTCTCGGTATTCTGGATGAGTTGAAAGATACTCTTTGGTTAATCCAATGGTATTGGACTATTTGCGGCAAGTCTTCAACACGCGATTTTTTCACGATACCTATGCCGTTGGCACTTATTTCATCTAGGCATCATGCTGAATCACCTGCCTATCATAGAGAAGACTCTCTTGAGATAGATATAACGTCACTCTCGCATGATTGCCTCTAGTGAGTTTAAGCACTACCTACAATCGATCCTCGATGACTCACAACAGGACACCCAGCAGGAGGTACGCGATCGCTATATTCCAACTCTAGCTGAGTTGCCGTTGCAGGTACAAACCTGTCCATCGTCTAAGGCAGACTCACAGGAACAACAAAAGGAAAGGCGAGAGCAGTTTGCGGTGCTGGAGGGACTAAGGACGTATGCCCCAGAGCATGTGCTGCTGGTAGGTAAGCCTGGTTCGGGGAAATCGACTTCGCTGCGACGGTTGTTGTGGGAAGAGGCAAGAAGCTGTTTAGAGGCGATCGAGCAGGGTAAGAGTGAAATTCCCCCAATCCCTATACTGATTGAACTACGTAGTCCTAGCAGTTCGGTGTTGTCAGCCATTCAGGAAAAACTGGACAGGTGGCTCGACCTTGATCAGAAAACATTAAAAGCTCTTTTCCGCGATAGACGATTGCTGATGCTTTTAGACGGGTTGAATGAATTACCTGACAAAGCATGGCAAGCGGTGGATCAGTTTAGACAGTTATGTGCTGATTTAAAAGTTCCTTTAATTATTACAACACGGGAACTGGGTTCATGCTTGGTTCAGGGAATTACTAAGAAGTTGGAAATGTTACCCCTGACAGAGACTCAGATGCGGGAGTTTGTCCACAAGCGGTTGCCAGAAACTGGTGGGGAACTGTGGCGGCAGATTAAGGGGCGGCTTCGGGAGTTAGCGGAAACGCCTCTGCTGCTGAAGCTGTTGTGTGATGTTTTTGAACAGAATGGAGGAATTCCTGAAAACCGAGGCGATCTATTTCATAGGGAATTTGCACGGCGGTATGAGGAATTTAAACCTGAACGAATACGGAACGTTTCTAAGGAATCGCGTCTTTTTGCGTTCGATCTACTGAGCTATCTCGCCTTTACGATGGTTCAAGGCGAACCACATACCGATCCCTGCAAACCCACTGCCTCTTGGATAACTCTTCCTAAGACTCAGGCTGAGAAAATACTAGCTACTTTTCTGGCAGGCGATCGCAAACCCGATGTTACAGATACGGCAAAGGCTAAAGAGTGGTTAGAGGATTTGCTGGAATGGCACTTACTCCAAGTCGCTAGTGACCGCGATCGCATTGAGTTTCATCACCAACTGTTTCAGGAATATTATGCAGCGGAGTGGCTGTTTCTGAAGTTGGCAGAGTTGAGTGATGAGGAACTGAAGTATTACTACTTGAATTATTTGAAGTGGACAGAACCGCTAGCGATGGCTATATCGTTTGTGGATTCTGAGCCATTGGCAGTGCGGATGGTGACGCTGGCACTGGAGATAGATTTGTATTTGGGGGCAAGGTTGGCAGGAGCGGTAAAACCGCAGTGGCAGGAGCAAACAGTGGGTTTAGTAGCTGGATTAGAAATTCCTAAGCTACTCAAGATAGACCTTTTGGGCATCACGGAATCTGGACAGGCAATTCCTCAGTTAGAGAGAGCGCTGGAGGATGGGAATGACCTGGTTCGTTGGTTAGCAGTGTTGAGCTTGGAAGAAATTGGCAATGTTGCTGCCGTTAATGCTTTAGCGAAGGCTCTTCAAGATGAGAACTCTTCTGTTCGTAGGAGAACAATATCTGCCCTAGAAGCAATCGGCGATGCTGCTGCGGTCAACGCCCTTGTGAAAGTTCTAACATACGAGGACTCTGATGTTCGTAAGAATGCAGCGTATGCCTTGGGTCGAATTAGCAATTCTGCTGCCATTAATGGCTTAGTTCAAGCGTTGGAAGATGAGGATGCTGGTGTTCGTGGAAGTGCGGTACATGCTTTGGGAGAAATTGGCGACTCGGCTGCTACTAATGCTTTAATTAAGGCTTTGAAATATAAGATTGCCGATGTTCGTCGGAGTGCGGCATATGCCTTGGGTGAAATTAAAAACGTGGCTGCTGTCGAGAGTTTAGTTCAATCATTGGAAGATGAGGAGGCTGATGTTCGTCGGAGTGCGGCACAGGCTCTGGGAGAAATTGGTCATCCGGCAGCCGTCAATCCTCTAGTTCAGGCATTGAAAGATAATGCTGCTCTTGTTCGCGGAAATGCAGCATATGCTTTGTATGAAATTGGCGTTGGCGATTCTGATGCTGTTGATGGTTTAGTTAATGCTCTCAAAGACAAAAGTTATTCTGTTCGCAGGAATGCAGTCTGGGCATTAGAGAAAATTGGCAATTCGGCTGCTATTGATGGCTTGATCCAACTTTTAGAAGATAAGGAATTTAATATTTATATTGGCGCACAATCATCTTTAAGTAAAATTAGCAATTCTGCCGGTGACAATGGTTTAGTTCAAGCTTTGAAGCATGAGAACCCTAGAATTCGCCGTAACGCAGCATCGGCTCTAGGAGCATTTTGTGGTGCAGCTGCCATTAATGCTTTAGTACAAGCATTAGAAGATGAGGAGCCTTCTGTTCGTAAGAGGGTGGCGCTTGCTTTGGGTAAAATTGGCAACCCAGACGCCATTGATAGCCTAGTCCAAGTATTGAAAGACGATGAACTTTCTGTTCGTTGGAGCGCAGCATCTGCACTAGGTCAAATAGGCAATCCCGCTGCTGTCGATAACTTGGTTCAGGCATTGAAAGACGAGGAAGCTTCTGTTCGTAGAATTGCGGCATCTGCCTTGGGAAAATTTGACAATTCTGCTGCCGTTAATGCTTTAGTTCAAGCGTTGGAAGATGAGGATAGGTCTGTGCGTTGGACAGCGGTATCTTCTCTGAATAAGATTGGCAACTCTGCTGCCGTAATTGGCTTAGTGAAAGCTCTCAAAGACGAGAGCGCTTCTGTTCGTAAACATGTGGTATTTGCCCTCAATGGACTTGTTAACCCTACTGCTATTGATGGCTTAGTTCAAGCATTGGAAGATGAGGATGCTGATGTTCGTCGAAGTGCAGTATATGCATTGAGTAAAATTCACAATCCAACTGCTATCAATGCTTTAATCAAGGCTCTAAAAGATGAGGATGCTAGTGTTCGTGGTAGCACGGCATACTTCTTGAGAAAAATCGACAATCCGACTGCTGTTAATGCTTTGATTAAGGCTCTAGAAGATAAGGATGCTAGTGTTCGTAGTAGCGCGGCATCTGCATTAGGGAAAATTAGCAATTCATCCACCGTCGATAGCTTGCTTCAAGCGTTGAAAGATAAGGAAGCTTCTGTTCGCAGCAGTGCCGCATATGCACACTAGACATCTCCAGAAACTCTCAAAGCCTTTGCCAAAAAGTGTTCTACAGTTATTCAGACGCTCATAAAGTTCTGCTTACTTATACGACTGAATGAGGCTTTGAGCCAGTTGCAGTTAATTTAGACTA
>JBFLZA010000625.1:0-5472 GCA_040756535.1 Cyanobacteriota bacterium | reverse complement strand
CTAGAACGCAAATATCATATCCTACACATCATTGCTCATGGTGTCTTTATCAAAGAGCAGTACAACCTAATTATGGATGGCAATGATGATGAGCTGTTAGAAAAGTTTGTATCGTCAGACAAGTTCACATTCTCACTTCTGGAAAGTCCACTACGGCTTGTCGTGTTAGCTGCCTGTCAGGGAGCTGCTTCTGAAACAGGACAGACGCTGCAAGGACTGGGGCCTTGTCTATTGGAGCGAGGTGTACCAGCAGTAATTGCGATGCAAGATCAGGTGACTTTCCGAACTGCTCAATTGTTCAGTCATTATTTTTACTACAACCTTGCTCGCAGTGGTTGCGTGGATAAAGCTATGGCAGCAACGCGGTTGGATTTGAATCAGAGACGAGAGCTATTGCCAGGAGATTGGGGAATTCCGGTTCTATTTATGGGAACCGATAATGGAAAATTATTTGAAATTGATGCAGACAAATCTAAAACATTGTCTAAGCCGTCCCCGCCTATTAATCCAAGGGTTTTAACACAAGCCCTTATAGAGGCAGCAGCCAGACAAGGCACAAGTTCAGATTTCTTAAACGCGCTGAAGGCTTTCATGCTATCTGCTGAGACAGAAACATTGTTACCTCAAGCATCTGAACTGCTAGCTCGACCACAAGATCGAGACGCATTGAGCCAATTACGACCCAAGGTAGCATTTCAAGCTAAGAAGTTGCAACAAAATAGTAAATTGGCATTGCCTCAAGAAGTTTATGAGCAAATTGCCTCTGCACTCAATACAGGAAAGCATATTATCCTGACGGGTCCTCCTGGAACTGGTAAAACCTCGATCGCCAATGAGATTTGCCAGTATGCTCAGGCAAATGGCTTTTCAGCAGGCGCAACGCTGACCACTGCAACGGCTGACTGGACAACGTTTGACACAATCGGTGGCTATATGCCAACTTCTCAGCAGATCCTCCAGTTCCGTCCTGGCATTTTCTTACGATCTATTTGTGATGGTCATTGGTTAGTTATCGATGAGATCAATCGGGCTGAGATTGATAAGGCATTTGGTGAGTTATTCACTGTTCTATCTAGTCAACAAGTTGATCTACCTTACAAAGTCAATAACGAATCGGTGCGGATTTTGCCTGCAAACCCAAAATGGCAAGCGAACGAGCGAAGAAGTTGGATACCTGAGTTCACTAATAACTATGACTATGTCGTTCATCCTAGCTGGCGCGTTATCGGCACAATGAACGTATACGACAAATCTTTCCTGTTTGGCATGTCCTTCGCGTTCATGCGTCGCTTTGCGTTCATTGATATAGATGTGCCGGAAATTGATTTATACAAAACGTTGCTTCAAGGAGATCCTGATAAGGAAGAAAAAGGTTGGTTAGAATTTTATGGATTGGATGGAGCAGGGGATGTTAAAGATTTAGAGACTCTGCTACTAGAATTCCTAGAAAAGGATACCCCTCTGATGCAGCGTCGAGCGCTGGGTCCGGCAATCATTAAAGATGTCATTAACTATATAGGCGATCGCTATCAGCAAAGCAAGTTGGATGAGAATGACACTTCATTGATAGCTGGTGACGAGAACTCAACTGTGGAACCGCAAGTAAACGTCGAATTATCACACCTATTTAGCGAGGCGTTCCTGCTCTACATCCTGCCTCAGCTTGATGGTTTGGATCAGGATGGAATCTTGGCTGTTAAAAACTATATTGACGAACGGTTCGAGGGGATGGCTGTCATAAAGAATATCCAGACTCGCATTCAACTGCTCTATCCACATATTCGATTCTGATGCAAGAAACTTCTATCGGAATTGACCTTGCCGATGAACTCGCTGTGATGCGTACTCTCGTAGCGCACCTCATGCAGCCTTTGGAAATCGCACCTTGGGAACAACTCGATTTAAGACAAGGCTTTGCGGTTAAAGCGGCTTATTTTTTACTGGATATTGACGAACGTAGTAATGTGGAAAGCTTTGTTACCCATACTCTCAAACGCTTGCTACAGCACCTTACTCACAACACCAAACAACATCAAGTTGAGTATCAAGGACGTGTACGTGGTCGCATCGTCTGGCAGGCGACATTAAAGTCACGCTACAGCAAAGATTCCAACTCAGCCTGTTATGTTTGTCGAGAGGTGCGGCATTACTACGATACCCCAGAAAACCAGCTCCTGAAGTATCTGATCGAGCGTATCAATGAATGCCTCAAGGCTATCCCGCCGATTCTTCGGACTGGCACTTGCCACTTGCCTAGCAATGAGCAAGGCAGTTCGTTCGCCACAGCAGCTCGGTTAAGCCAGATGGAAACCGTACTCAACACTTTTCGCCAGCACGCTCGACTACGAGACATTACTTTACCCAAAACCATTAATCACATACATCTTTTGCGAACTGAAAGCTCTGATATGGCGGAGTATGTCAGGGTTGCCCATCTTTACCAGAAGTATCGAGCTGTCATTGAGTCTGCGAAATGGAATGAAGTGATCGAGATTGGGAAACGAGTCCTTCCTTTACCTAGTCAAGTTGATACAGAAGGAAGGCAGTGGATCAAAATCGCTGCCGCCATTCTCCGTAATCGGTATGAGGAATTTACCGAGTGAAATGTTAAAAAAATTTCACGAATCCTGACTCTAGATCGAAGAGCGAGTAGATTAGGCTGATGCGTCAGCCATTCATCTTAGAATACAGTGCTGTTAATAAGGGTGTCCCTTGCTATAGCCAACCTTTTGTGGCAGTAAAGAATCTGCATGAACACATTTGAAATTACGGTACAGCGGAAGGTAAGCGATCGCTGCACCGTTATCGTAGAGTACACTTTATCTGACACTCTTCTGCCCATCCGTGCTGAGGGTGAATTCTCTGTAGATCTTGAAGAACTCCGGAGACAAGCAACTCCCCTAGAATACGGCACAATTTTGGGAGAGGCACTGTTTCGGGATAAGGTATTACGTGCCTTTGATCGTGCTCGTGCCGAGAGCCAACGCAATGAGGAAGGTTTGAGAATCCTTCTGTTCATTGAAGACCAAGAGCTTCGCACACTGCGGTGGGAACGATTATGCATTTCCACTGATGATAGCTGGTCTTTAGATGGTGCTTGGGACTTTCTCGCCCTTAATCAGCAGTTACCATTTTCGTTGTATTTGCCAAGCACGATTGATCGACGATTTCCGCCTATCGGAAAGCGGGACTTACGGGCACTTGTAGTTGTTGCAGGTCCAGATAACCTTGACTCATGGGGATTAGCTCCTTTTGATGTTGCAACAACCGTATCTGCCGTAAAAACTGCTTTAGGTGAAATCCCTCATGATGTCCTAGCAATGGTTGACGGTGCAGTAGGTGCACCAACGTTGGATGAGTTGAGTAAGAAATTAGTTGAGAAGCCGTATACGCTACTACACTTTGTTTGTCACGGTCAGATTGTCAAACAGGGAGAGTTAAAGGGCGAGACACAACTTTATTTATCAGATGCAAACAATCAAGTTGACCCTGTTGAGGGCAGACGTTTACTGAATGCTCTTCGCAACACACGCATTACTCGCCTGCCTCATTTTGCCTTCTTCTGCACCTGTCACTCTGCAAATCCTGAGACAGAAGGCGCGTTCGGTGGATTGGCACAGCGATTGGTGCGAGAGCTAGGTATGCCAGCGGTTGTTGCTATGACTAAAGAAGTCAGCATTAAAACGGCTGAAGCATTGTCAGGAAGATTTTATGAGCGATTACGTGAGCATGGATATGTAGACTCAGCATTAGTTGAAGCAACAGCTGGATTGGATAGTCGCTTTGACATTACGGTTCCTGCACTGTTTAACCGCTTAGGTGGACGGCCTTTGTTCAGCGATAAGTTGGATCGTCCACTGACTGACGAGGAAATCAAATTTGGTTTATCCCGGTTACACGATTTGTTAGTGCGAGACAAGCGAGCACCCATTTTGCAAGAGATTTTTGAGACTCAAGCAGCAAATTTACTACGAACAATAGATGCTCAAAGCGATGTAGCCCAAAAAGAACAAGAGGAGGCAAGGAAGTGGATTAATCAGATTTGCGGAGAAGTGCTAGATCTTAGCTTCCGATCTGTAGCTTTGAATGAGGCAGTACCTCCGTATGATGATCGCTGCCCTTTTCGGGGATTGTATCCCTTCCATTTAGAAGATCGTGAATTTTTCTTTGGTAGAGAAGCACTGATCGAACAATTGCAGCAGAAGTTAACAGAACATAATTTTTTAGCAGTGTTGGGGGCTTCGGGTAGCGGTAAATCATCTGTGGTTTTGGCTGGGCTGATTCCTGCTCTACAAAAACAGGAGCCAGATTTACAAATGGCTTATTTGACACCAAGCAGTAATCCGCTAGCGCAGTTAGAAGTGAGTCTAGCTAAGGTACAAGGTCAGTCCTTCATCATTGTAGTAGACCAGTTCGAGGAGTTGTTTACCCTTTGCACTAATGAAGCTGATCGTCGAACTTTCATCAGTCATTTACTAACGCTTCTCCAAAGTCAAAAAATTGTTACCACAATGCGAGCTGACTTTTGGGGAGAGTGTGCGCCATATCAAGAATTAAAGGAGCTGATGGAAGCGAGGCAAAAGTTGATTGCTCCAATGAACGCGGTTGAGCTACGTCGATCAATGGAGAAACAGGCCAGTAAGGTCGGTCTCCGTTTTGAAGCGGGTTTAAGCAATTTAGTTCTAGATGAGGTGCAGGATGAACCAGGAGCCATGCCGCTACTGCAACATGCCTTGCTGGAATTGTGGAAGCGACGACATGGTAGATGGTTGAGTAGGAGCGAGTATGAGGAGATCGGTGGGGTGAAGCAGGCGATCGCTAAAACAGCCGATAACTTTTATGAAAACTTGCAGACAGATATCGAACGGGAGCAAATACGGAATATTTTTGTTCGGCTAACTCGTTTAGATAAAACTACAGTTCAGGGAGAAAAGCGACGGGATACTCGACGGAGGATTGATATAGAAGATTTCGGGGGAGATCCTACTGTAATCAAAACACTGGTGCTACAGCTTGCAGATGCAAAAGTTCGTCTAGTAGTAACGAGCTTGGATGAGACTACCAAACGCCAGCAGGTAGAGGTAGCTCATGAAGCGCTGATTCGGCATTGGACAAGGTTAGGTAAATGGTTGGATGAAAACCGCATTATCCTACAGTTACTGGAGCGACTTAATCAAGAAGCAAAAGACTGGAGTGATGCAGGTAAAAAAGATGAATTCTTACTACTCCAGGGAGGACGGTTGGATGAGGCTGCCAAATTGAAAAATCAAGCAAAATTTACCTTGAATCAACTTGAGCAAAATTATATCGATGCCTGTGTAGCACTCCAAGAGCGAGAAAAGATTGAGAGTCAACGACAGCGAGATGAAGCAATTCAAGGTCAAATTACTGCCCTTGCTGCTTTGTCTAAATCCAGCTTTGCAGCAGATGAGCAATTTGAGGCATTGGTGGCAGCGGTAAAGGCAGCTACAC
>JBFLZA010000624.1:0-5474 GCA_040756535.1 Cyanobacteriota bacterium | reverse complement strand
AGAGAACCTTCATAGCCGTAGTAAGACCTATTAGCTGGGAGAAAATTACTAGCATTGATAGTACCATTAGCCGTATTGACTCCTTCCTGTAGGGGCATGTTAGCCAAAACGGTCTGTAGGTCATTATTAATAGCACCGTTTTCGAGCATGACGCCAACCACTGCCAATTTACCTTGCTGATTTTGGTGAACCAAGTGTAGCTCCACTGCCGCTGCTTCGCCATCTACCCAGTGTTCGCTAGGAGTATGTAAGTGAAACTGAACTAACTGGTACGTTGTCCCATCAACTGTCATTGTGGAGGTGCCTGATGGGAACGGGTAATTCACTTGAATTGTGTGACCGTTATTTTGAACCGGAAAATTACTGAGCGATTGATAATTAAATTGAATGTTAGCAGGAGGACTTAAGATGCTACCAAGAAGGGATGATTTTATATCGATAGGAGATTGCTTCGTCCCACTTTCACAAATTGCCCAGTTTGAGTTTAATTCATCCCAATTTGTTGGATTTGTATAACCACCATAACTAAAGTCAGGTGAGGCTTGTAAGGATTTAATATCCGAGAGGGGTCCGAGAGCAATAGCCAAAATACAAGCTATAACTGAAGCCAGAATTCTCCTCAATCTCTTCAAAGCGATTGGTAATCTCTTAGGGGTGAACTTCATGTTTATTTTAACCAGCTAGTCGGTGAACAGTAGAAGGCGAATACTCTTTTTTGGAAAATCCTAATTTATAGAATAAGTTTATCCGTTACAAAAATCAATACTCTTTTCATAAATAATAACTATAGATAAATCCCTTCAATTAGGGGAAGGGAGAGAATAGACCTCTTGCAAAAGTATTTTTATGATGCTGTTTGCGTCAATTCTTGTTTACTGTTCCCCGTTCCCCGTTAAGAAGTTCCCAACTTCTGCAAGAAGTCTAATACACGAGTTAATGCCATCCGATACTCAACTACTCCCTCGCCACAGTGCCAAACAGGTGAGGGAGAATGGGAAGCATTATTACGTTGATGCCAAGGGCAAAAGACTTCCGAAACTTTCTGCCCCTGAGTTACAAGAGATAGGCTTCAAAATTGTGTTTTTCCCTGTCTATACTCTGCTTGCAGTGATACCAAATCCGCTTTTATAGCCCCTCCTTAGTTCAGGCGACTGGAAGGATGCTGTTGGCGAATTCGTGGGGAGTCTTACCCCTCACCCTTGGTGCGAAGCATTTGCGTTCAAGTTAGTGGATGGCGTTTGGCTCAAAGTCGGAAAGGAAGCGATCGCAAACACCGCACATAAGCCCAACGGAAACAGCAGTGAAAATAGCAGGAATCGTTTCATTTTCACAAAATTCTTGCGATCGCGCTTCCATAACGCTTGCCAGACTCTGGTGCAGGCAGTGTCAAAAATGAGAGGCAGTAGACAAAGCTTAATCGCTGATTGCGATTGTGTCTGCCATAATGCTAGAGCAACTAATTGACGCTCTTCTAATCACTGCGTCAATTAGCCCTCTATCGTTTGCCCTAGCGTGAGAGAGCGCTGGGGTTTTTTCTTATAACCCTGAGAAAATTTTAAGCTTTATTGGGACGATTTACTAGCAACAACCGTTTTTCTCCCTGATACGGTTTGCCAACAGGTTGTTGAAACTTTGGATAACCAAGGGAGTGGCACTGAGGATAATCAACCCTGACACGAATAGGCTAATTACACCATCGACCCAGATCCAGTTGAGCGCCCAAACCGCGATCGCAGCTAAAATTACTCCTATTGAACTTACCGCATCAGCAAGAACGTGTAGAAAAGCTCCCTTAATGTTCAGGTCATGATGGCTATCTTTATGTAGTAAGACCAGATTGACACTGTTGACCCCAAACCCCACACTCGCTGTGGCTAACATGGGCAAACTGAGAATTTCTACAGGGGGAGACTGAAGACGCTCAATGGCTTCCCAACCAATCCAAAGTGCGATCGCTACCAACCCTACCCCATTAACCAGGGCTGCCAGCACTTCAACCCAATGATTTCCTGGCACTAATTTGCCAGTAGAATTACGCCTCTGAGCTATCCAGCTTGCCAACAACGCCAAAACCAACGCCAAACAGTCTGATGCTAGATGGCCTGAATCAGCCAAAAGAGCCAGACTGTGACTAAATAGCCCAACCGCTAGCTCTGCCACAGCGAAGCTGCCAATTAAAGCGAGTGCGATGATGAGTAATTTCACCTTATTCCCCGGTTGGGGCAATGAACTGGTAGGAACGGTGTGATGGGTACAAGACGCAGAGTGATAATGCATTGTGAGGCAACGGGGTAGTCGGAGTTTATGAACGGCCTTAATATTTTGACATGATTGCAAAGGTTTTGGAGATGTTTCACTCACCTCTACATCCTTGCTTCACACTCATCTTCCCGTTAACACCGCCGTTGCATCCTCCCTACTCAATTGGAAGGTAGGAATTGGAATTTTACCCACTACCTAAATTATCCCACGACGCTCAGTACGTGGGATTTTCGGTTAGTGGACAGCGAGGCTTTTGTGGTTTTTGATTTCCTCTAAAATCCTACAAAGTTGTAGCCAACTCCAATTAACAACCCCACAGCGATATTATCAAAAGCCGACACATTGAGGGCAGCAGTTGCCGTAAATTGGGGTGTCAAAGGAACATCTACGCCAGCAGTGCCTAAGAAATCAACAGCACTGTCATCGCCAATTGAGATAGCTGCTCCCACTCCAACGTAAGGAGCCACACTTAACCTAAATTCCTCCACGTCCTCTACTTGTCTCGGTACAAAATCGAGGGTTAACGGGAGCAGAATCGTTGGATCGTCATTAATAAACACACTGGGTCGCAGCGACAAAGATCGTGTTAGCCCAATTTTGCTAATAGCAGCAAAGCTCCCTTCACCGAGTGCTGTATCGCCTTCACCCAAACCAATGTTGCCAGCAATCCCGATGTAGCTAGCTCCAGAACGAGTGGCTCTACCGGGCGTAACCTCAACGTCTTGTGCAATAGTAGTCGGTGTGGTGTCGGGTGCGGTTTCGTTTTGTGCTGTAGTGACTGGTATAGCCCTATCTGCTTGATCCACAGCAGGAGCTACAGTTTCAGTGGGCTGGTTCTTCAGAGTAGAAGCAGAAGTTAGAGCCGTTCCTGGGATAGGCGTGATAGTAGAATCAACAGGAATTGGGTTGGTGAGTTGAGCCGTAGTTGACGCCCCATTAGATTGAGACACGGTTGCCGGAAAATTCACCATTTGAGCATCTGTGGCAGTGTTCGCCTCAGAAGTGGTGGATTCTAACGTTCTGATATCAGAAGTCTCAGCGATTTCTGGGATAGGCATGTCATTCGTCTGTTCAACGCTAGTTGGACTGACAATTGGAACCGCCGTTGACGCCGAATTGGATGGGGATGTAGTTACCGGAACGCTCACTGTTTGAGCATCTGTGACAGCTTCAGGATTGGTAAACTCTATAGTCTCAGCTTGAGCTGACAACCCACCAAAAACAACGGTTAGTGTAGTGAGGCTCAGCAAAAAAGAAGTACGCATGATCGAATAGCCTTGTAGATCCCTACCTTAATTAGGACAATAGTGAAGATTTTGCAGACCAAATGTTTTACCAAATCTTCATGATTGTTGAAGGTTTGATATCAATACTGTTTCGTAGAAGCATAAAGCGAGATGCTCTATCTAACTTCCATCTAAGGTGTGTTTTGATATGAACTAGCTTGTGCTGAACACTACAAAAAAGCTTTTACTTTGTTGTTAGTAGAATGGGCGAATAGTAGGGAGGTAAATCGAAAACCGCTGATTGGTAATGGAGACTAAAAGCGAGTAAGAAGTAGTGAGGAGGAGCTTTCTGCCCTAAACGAAAAGCCAAGAGATAGGAATAAAGACGCCTTGGTGGTTTTGCCCTATGCACACTATTGTGTTCATCAAAAATTAGCGCTCACTGAATATAAAGGCGATTAGTGCTGATGCTTTGGATAGAGCAACACATAAGCTTTTTAATAGCTACTAGAAATTAGTATAAATTAGTATAAACTTTTTGAAAAAAGCGATCGCCCAAATCAGAGGAACAGGGGAACTCTCGGAGTAGGGGAGTAAGCTTTTACTCGATTCTGAGAAACTGGTGGTAAGCTTTCGCTACCCTGCACTAGATAAATACCAAAGGTTTATCCTTCAATGGTGCAAACGCATCAGCGTCAAAACGGTACAAACTCGCCGGACGCCCAGCCCTCCGCGATACTTTAAGACCTGTATCAGCAAGGAAACCCAGTTTCAAAAGACGAGCACGAAAATTGGAATAATCGGCAAAGTTTTCGCCTAAAACCGTTGTATATAGCTGATACAGGTCACTTAACGTAAACAATTCCGGCAATACATCAAAGGCGACAGGGCTGTACTCCAACTTGTTACGCAGACGCCGATACCCATACTTGAGAATTTCATTATGGTCAAAAGCAAGCGGTGGTACTTGTGCAATAGGATACCAGGCAATACCGCTAACGCCATCAGCAATTAATTCCGCTTCTTCAAACCGCACCAGCGCGAAGTAACTGACGGATAGGTAACGCACACCAAAACTGGTGGGTGACTCACGGGGATCGCGACATGGGCCTCCAAAGGTGTACAGTTGCTCCAAGTACAAGTTCCTGACTCGGATTTTTTCTGCCAAAATCCTGTTAGCGGCGTCTTCTAGCGATTCTCCGTTGCGTACCAGTGTCCCTGGCAAACTCCACTGCCCTAAAAAAGGCTCATCCTGACGCATTACCAACAGCACCAGTAAACGGTTTTGCTGAGTATCGACGGAAAAAATAACGTTATCGACTCCGACTTTAAAGTCGGCTAGTGCTTTTTTCTTTACCTGCTTGGTGCCGCGTCCTGGCATGCGTACAACTGTTCTCGGTGAATGTAGTCCTCAACGGGAGGCGTGACAGCTTTTATGTCTCCATTCTCACGATACGCTGTAGAGGAAACGGCTGGTGCTTGAAGGTCTGCGATCGCAACTTTAGCTCCCAGTCTCCTCAACTCCTCTAAACCCACGTCGTCTATTGAATATCCGGGACGCGGTACTATCAATAACTCTACTTGTTTTAACAACTGATCGATTTGATACCAACGCGGCATCTGGCTTATCAAATCAGACCCAATGACAACCGTATAGGTTACTTGCGATCCCCAATGCGCTCTGGCTTTTTCAACCGTTTCCAAGGTTCTGGGACTGCTGAGAGATTGGTATAAACTGATGTTCTGTAGAGGCGGTTCGATCTCCTCTATCAGTAACCGTAACATCGTCGAGCGATGTTCTAAAGGAGTTTGGTGAGACTTAAAGGGGTTATCCGAAGCCCAAACTGCTACATGATCGAAGTGATGAGATAACCATTTGAGAATAGCTTGGTGACCGGCAGTGGGGGGATCGGCGCTGGTGCCAAATAAAGCAATGTTAACCATAGTAATTACTGATTAGTTATTGGTCATTAGTCATTGGTCATT
>JBFLZA010000623.1:0-5495 GCA_040756535.1 Cyanobacteriota bacterium | reverse complement strand
CTCAACAACGACTCCATCTCCGTTAACTGTTGTTCCATTTGCGATCGCTGTTGTTGCTCTTGTTCAGCAACTTCTTGGGGTGTGGAAATTAGAATCACCTAACGATTCACCCCATCACCCAACCTTTTTAATAGAGGTTCTAAATCGTCGAGTCAAGAGCAAATCCAGAACGACTTGGACAATACAGGCAATGGCAACCAGTGCAATCAATACGACGGCTGACAATCCGCTACCAAAAGCAGCAAGAATCAGAATAAACACGGCTGCACCCAAACGATAAGCGCTCAAGATTTTGCGCTGCCTTGTTGTCCCCAAGGTACAGGTAATCAGATGAATTAACGCCAAAACACTCAAGCACAGTGCCACTGCACTACACAGCAGCCACCGTCCGCCATCCGATAGATTGCTTGCTTCACTCGACACAATTTGGTCAACCCCTACACCCGTTGCCGCTAAACCAATGGCTAAGGGGAGATGAGAATATAACCAGGTCATAGCGATATGCATTTTACCCAACTTCACTCCCCGTAGAGGAGAACCATCCACGCTATCAAAGTAAATCCACCAGAGGCTAAAGGCAATGCTCAGTCCCAGTAAAGCTGCCACGACTGAAGAAGCATCCCATTCCTTTTGGGTTACCCCTCGAACCACAGCGACGACTGATTCACCCAAAACAATAATCGTAAACAATCCCAACCGTTCGGGAATATGGGAAATGCTGGGCGGGAGTTGAACCATGAAGCGACCAGCTGTCAAAGGCGTGGCAAAGTCGATAATTAGCCCAACTATCCAAAATCCAAACCGCCAAGGGATAGGCACAAAGATAGACAAGATCCACAAAACTACACTAATTGCAAACCCTCGAACATACCAGTTGATTAAGGGACGCGCTACAGGAACAAAATATCCTGCACTCAGATACTGGACGATAAGAAGACTGCGAAAGGCAATATAGGAGAGAGCAAAGCCAACAGAAGACTCGCCTAACCCGTGATGCACGTTCACGGCTAAAGCAGCAACGAGGGCCATTTGTAATAATGTGAGCAACCGATGGCCTAAGTCATCAGTATCGAAACGAGTGGCGTAAAAAGTAGAACCCAACCAACACCACCAAATTGGCACAAACACAGCAACAAAGCCAAAAAAGCCGGATAGCGAGACATGTCCGTCCAGATAGTGGGCTAGTTCAGCAATGGCAACTACAAAAATTAAGTCAAAAAACAGTTCCAACCAGGTAGCGCGTCGTTCCTCTTCCTTATCTGTACTCACGCGTAATCGAGGCGGTTCCCATAACCCTTTTGACATGCTCTGACCCCATGAGAACTACAATTTTTACCTGTTTTGACTATATAGCTTTATCTCGCTTTACTGCTGCGTACTAGAACACGTCTATTAGAGTTGTACAACTTGGGTAGGGTCATTCGATGCAAGGATTTTGGATGCAAGGATTTTGGATTGACCTCACGGATAAATTCGGAAGCTTGTATCCAGCATTGGACTTGGTCAATGAGTCATAATTCTCCGAGTTTCCGAGTCAGAGGTTAAAAGGTTTTGAGTTGTTTTAAGTATTAGCTAATAGGAGAATTCTATTGGACAACTGATTTAGACGGACTATATAGTAGGATGACATCCAATCTAAGATTTACGCTCTGCTAACACGAACGCTTCAAACAAAACTATGTCTATGGATAGTAGATAGACAAAGAATTGTGCTGTAAGTAAGAGCTTCAATCGAAAAAATTAATAAGAGTAAAGATTGTTAAGTTAATTTGACTTGACGATTCTCAAATTTTCCCTTACTCGCTGTTAAGGGATGGGTTTGTATGCCGCGTTATTTCGGACTACCCTCTGCGAACAGCGAGAATCCCTGAGACTTCACTGATTAAGATTCCATAAAGATTATCTCTACGGACAGATTTTGAAAAGACTTGGATCATTTCTGCCGATAGAGTTCCGACAAGGTGTCCATGAAACACGATTATTGTGTCGGTTTCATCAGATTCTGCACGATAGATTAAAACAAACTATATAGAACCCTTAATAAATTTATTTTCTTCCCAACACTGATATGACGTATTTCAATCCCAATGCACCCCTTTTAAGTCAAAAACAAAATGTTCTAGAGCTTCCAGACATTCCAGGACTGTGGCGCTGTCACTGGCAAGTGGGAAATTTGACGCTCGTTTCAACATTTTATACACCACTCGATCAAGTTTGCCTGATTTGGGGTGTAATCTCTTTAGTCATTTTTGCTACAGCTCAGTTTCTCCCCATTAGTTGGATGACTCAAGCCGTTTGGTGGTCTGCTCTTAGCCTGATTGGTACAGGTATTATGGTAGCTTTGACCCCGTCTTGGTTAAGAACAGACGGGTTAGGCTGGGTACTCGATAGTTGGGTGGCGTTGATGCTGCTTGGGGTTGTTATCACGGACTTAGGCATTTTCCTGAGTTGGGGAGAGGTGTTAATGCATCTGTGTCCCCTATGGTTGGGGTTGGTTGCCCTTGGTTACCTGAGTACTGGATTAGGAATGCGATCGCGTACTTTGCTCCTCACAGGCTTAGTTCACCTGCTTTGCATCGGAATTCTCCCCTACGTTGGCGCGATGGAGTTTCTAGCCACTGGCATCATTATGGGGGGAAGTAGCATCTTACTAGCGGTGTTCCAGTGGGACTCCTTTGGCACCTGTGGCGGTGACCAATTTTAGAGGTATTTCTCAAGTTGCGGTAACTTTGCCTCTAGTGCAGGAAGGCAGAAGGCAGAAGGCTCCAAGGCAGGAGGCAGAAGGGAAAAAGGCTCGTACAGTAAGCTCTTTAAGCTTTTTCAACTAGATATTTATTTCCGCCAAGCTGCTCTAGTTCTCCATCAAATGACACATAGCCGATCAATATAGAAGAAGAATCATTATTGAGGATTTGGCTGATGGCGATCGCTCAATCAACTTCAACGCAGCAACCCTCTACACACACGGGCATCGGGGGCATTGTACAAAACTATATCTGGACGTGGGAAGGGCAACCCCTCAGGGTGGCGTATGAAACCCTGGGTGAGGGAACACCTGTATTACTGCTGCCATCCTTTAGTACCGTCTCCACAAGGGGAGAATTGCGGGGAATTGCCCAACATTTATCCTCGCAATATCAGGTTATAACTTTGGATTGGCCGGGATTTGGGCAATCGGAGCGTCCATCCCTTGATTACAAAGCAGCGCTATATCATCAGTTTTTACATGATTTTTTTAGAGACAATTTAATTAGTCCAATTGCTGTTGTTGCTGCGGGTCATGCGGCGGGATATGTGATGCAGTTGGCGCAAAAGATGCCGCAATCCTGCTCACAAATTGTCTTAGTTGCTCCCACTTGGCGCGGCCCTCTACCCACCATGGGAGTCAATCCGCAGATATCGGATATGGTGAGAGAGTTGGTGCGATCGCCTATTTTAGGGGATGTGCTTTACCAGATGAATACCGCTGAACCTTTTTTGCAATTCATGTATGGGAGCCATGTTTATGCGGATAAGGCAAAGCTGACTCCAGAATTTATGTCCAACAAGCGGCAAATTACTCAGCAACCCGGAGCTCGATATGCTCCGGTAGCATTTGTTACAGGGGCAATTGACCCAGTACAGGAACGCACGGATTTTCTGGCTTGGTTTGAGCCACTGCCTGCACCTGTGATGGTGGTGATTCCAGAGCAAGGGCCACCCAAATCCAAGGCAGAAATGGAAGCGATCGCTAAATTACCAAATGTTGAGTTTGTCGTGCTTCCAGGTTCTTTGGGAATGCATGAGGAGTATGCCGATGCGGTGGCGGAGGTGGTTTTGGAGTTTTTTGCAACCACAGATGCACACAGATAAACACAGATAAGTCATCTGCATAGGCTAGGACGGGCTTTCCGGCCCATCCCACAAGAGTTATTTTTTCTTGTGGGGTAGGCGTCCCGCCTGCCCTTAGCCCCGGTTAAAATTACTGCCCTGAGCGTTGGGGATCGACAAATCGGTTAGAGGGAGTATTCCACCAAAGCTGTCTCGCGGTTGTCTCGCCTACATAACAAGCGGGTTCATCTCCACCTGGTTTAGCATAGGCTGAGCGTCCTTTACAGGGATTACCATCGAACGCGACATCGTAGGGACAGGGGCAGTTTGGGTTGGCTTTGGTGCTGGGTTGAGTGGCAATTTTGGGGAGGCGAATGCGACGGGGTTCTGTCAGGGTGCGTGTCGTTCCGGCGTCTTGAGCATGAGTCGGGGAGAGCTTGAGGTCTTGTACTGTTAGACCGAGGATTAGACTGGTAGCAAGCAGTGCGGCTATCTTGATGGTTCTCATAACTTTGGTTGTTGTTAGTTGCAGCGGGTTGTTTTGACTATTTGGGGTAAACTGAACCCCCCCAGTTCCAAGAACAAAATTTCTTCCTTTTATTCCCCCCTTTTTAGATCCCCCTCTTCCCTTAAAAAGGGGGAAGCCAGAGGATGCTACGCTTTTTGTTGTCGGGGGCTAGGGGGGTAAATAAGGGGAGAGCTAGAATGGTTAAGTCTTAGATGAGGCGTCGCGCACAGCATCTTCAATTGAGGTGAGCGCGTCCCGAAGCTCGGTTTTGAGGGTTTCTGCCTCGGTTTCAATGTCGTTGGCGTTTTCGCGAAGTTTGGTTAGGTGTTTGTTGATGCTGGTGATGCGCTTTAAGGTGGTTCGCATTCGGGCGATTTGATCGGAAAGTGCGATCGCATTGATTTCGGGTTGGGAGGCTCGCAGTGCAGTCAGGCGTTGCTGCATAATCAAGTAACGGATGGCAAGGATGAGAAGGTCGTGCGTAGTTGCCACCCAGGAACCTTGGTCACTTTCCCCTTCAGCCCATTCGCCAATGTCCTTCCTGAACCCGTCATGAGAGCGACTCAGGAAGATAGCGGCGTTTGCGCCACGCTGCGCCATTGCTTTGTTGAGGTGTTCGGAAATCTGCTTGCGGCCCCAAAGTTGGGATGAGCGATCGCGAACTTCAATAACGATGGATAGTTCTGTTGCGGCGATGGATTTGGGGGTGATTTTGATCAGGATATCGCCGGAATTGTTGTCCGTGCCAACGTGATGAACTTCAGCGCCAGCTAACTTCGACCAATGCTGGAGTTCTGCGACAACGGTTTCTTCGTAGGTGATGCCTTTGACGGTGGTTTGTTGCAGTGCGTCTTGTGCTGCCTGTTTGCCGCGAATTTCTTTGCTGAGTCTGTCCACTTCATCGGCAAGGGGTTTGACGGCTTCTACGACAACGCTTTTCACGGCTTTGGCGAGTGTGCCGTTTTCGGCTGATACATCTTTGAGCGCTGTTGTCAATACCCCTGGCACCGAGTCGTTGCGGGTGGCGTCTAGCAGGTTTTTGATGGTTTTGAGGGCATTGCCAAGGACAGAGGTTTCTTTGGAGGGGTCGATGTCCTGGGAAAGCAGCGTTTTAACTTCGTTGACTCGCTCTTTTGTGACGGCTGAAACCTCGTTAATTTGCCGTTGGACGGGGGCT
>JBFLZA010000622.1:0-5506 GCA_040756535.1 Cyanobacteriota bacterium | reverse complement strand
GGTTCACGGCACTGGGAATCAGCACCATGGCGTTCAACCTCAACGGGTTCAACTTCAACCAATCGTTAATTGACTCACAAGGTCGTGTGATTGGCACTTGGGCTGACGTACTTAACCGCGCTAACTTGGGATTTGAAGTGATGCACGAGCGCAATGCTCACAACTTCCCCCTCGACTTGGCGGCGGGTGAAGCAACTCCGGTGGCTCTAACTGCTCCAGTTATCAATGGCTAAGATTTAGCTTCAATTAAATATCAAAAGCGTCTCCTGCAAAGGGGGCGCTTTTTTGTTTGTATCACCTGAGTAGGGGTTTCGTGTAATACTCGTTTGAAGGGGGTTTGAGTCGCAATCATGCAGAAACTTACTCTTGGTCTATGTAAAGCTAATTGTCCAGTTAACTAATAGCCTCAACTTGCTTCACAGCCTTCCTGAGATGTAGAGCCGTCAGGCATCGTTACACCACACAGATAGATTTTTTGAGGTTAGCATCGCTTAAATCAGCATCTTTTAAGTTAGCACCACTCATATTAATACTGACTAGGCGAGCTAATTTGAGATTAGCTTTACTCAAATTCGCCTTGACCAGGAAAGCTTCGTGTAAATTGGAATTACTCAGATTAGCACCCGTTAGATTAGCGCTTTCAAAATTGGTCAGCTCTAGATTAGCATTGCTCAAGTCGGCACCCGTCAAATCGGCTTCGATAAGGAAAGCATTCTTTAAAGTGGCACCGCTGAGGTTGGCATTCCTCAAGTTACTACCAACCAAATTAGTGTGGTAAACATAAACATAATCACCAACATCAAAAGTGTCACTATCCAGCTTGGCTCCACTAAGATTGGCTCCTTCTAGATTGGCACCCATCAACCAAGCACCTCGAAGCTTGGCATTACTTAAGTCAGCATTTTTGAGGTTGGTATAGGTGAGGAGAGTACGCAGGTTGTATCGATTTGTCAGGTTAGCGCCTCGAAGATTGACATTTTCCAGATTAGCCCCCTCAAGATTGCTACCCTCTAGCTTGGCATCACTCAAGTCGGCATTGGTGAGGTTGATACCACTCATGTTGATTTCTTTTAGTGAAGCTGACTTGAGGTTAGCTTTACTCAGGTTAGCCTTTACCAAGTAAGCTTTTGTGAGATTGGCACCCCTCAAATTGGCTCCCTCTAGGTTAGCACCCTCTAAGTTAACGTTTTTCAGATTTACTCCACTGAGATCGCACTCAATACATTGTTTGGTTTCCAATAGTTGTTTGAGGTGAACGGGATTGGCAGCTTTGACTGGAGCAGTTAAACAAAGGGGTGCTAAAAGGGCGGCAATAGCAAGGATTGTGCGTTTCATGGTTGAGTCGGTGCCTATTGTTCATATCTTTGTATCTCTGAGCTGGGTGTCACTTATGCAGTGAGAGAGGCACAAACCTAATTCGTAATTAATTAGATTCACCGATGAGGGTAAATGCTGCCCATTTTTGGGGGTTGTTAGGGTGGTTTTTCATTGTCGTCAGCATCGCCTGTCGCAGCGCTTGGGCTTTGTCGGGGTTATGCAGCAGATTTTGATAAAATTCAGTCATCAATGAGGCGGTGGGGGCGTCTGGCACTGACCAGAGAGATACTAGAACACTGGGTACACCCGCACTGTTCAGGGGGCGCTTGTCGCCCCCTGAAGTTGTTGACCTTTAACTTGGAAATCGTCGTAAATAATCGAATATTGAACGAGGGTTGCCTGTTGTGCTTTGGCAATCTGTTTAATTGGGTCAATTGTTGGTGGAGTAATCGGAGATTGCTCTGTTAGGTTAGAATCGGAGCGCCTTGCCAGTAACTCTACAAAAGCTCTTGCCCTTCCCCGTTCGGCAATTTCCAGCGCTGCAGCTGATGGTAATCAATCGCTTTAGCGTAGTCTCCCTGACTAAGGTAAGCATTTGCCAAATTGCCCAGTGCCTTTCCCTCACCCTCTCGGTCTTGAATACCCTTGGCGAGCGCTAAGGACTGCTGGTATGGCGCTACGCGCTATGGTTAGGACAAAAGCATGACAAAACCCAAAAACAAATGGCCCAATTATGGGGGGCTGAGGCGACACAACAAAATATTAGTTATGCTTGCCGGAAACTAGGTATAACTCGAAAAAAAAACTTATGGATACAGAGAAAGAGATGAAGAAAAAAGACGAGAATTTCTTCAAAAACTAGAGCGAATAGAAAGTCGGAGAAAAGTTTATGTAGATGAAGCCGGATTTGATAATCGAGAGGATTACCCGTATGGATACAGCCCTTTAGGGGAAAGGTGTTATGCTCTCAAGTCCGGTAAAAAAAGAGAAAGAGTCAGTTGGCTATCAGCATTAAAAGAAGGTCAATTATTGGCTCCTTTAACCTTTGAAGGCTCATGTAAAGGTTAAGGGATTTAAAACCTCTCTCCTTTCCCCCTTACCCTTTACCCCGCCAAGTTCACTTGGCGAACTACTAGTTTCATCCTTGACCTCGGTTTTGATGACGAAAGCCCTTAATTCGACAATCTTACCGCCGCGAAAGCGCCAGACATCGCAGTACGAGTAATGAGCCGCTTTCTCGTCTGCGTCCTTCATTGTGATGTCGCCGAGTGCCGTAACAAAATCATCCTCAGCGATGAAGTTAGCAACCATAAACTTTGGCGGCTCTACGTATGTCGTTGCCATCCATTGGCGAACGGCTTCTTTCCCTTTAAGGGTCTTGTCGCCTACAAACGTCCATTCCATGTCGTCGGCGCAGAACGACAAGAATCCTTCATTGTTGCCTTGGGCGATCGTCGCGTTTGCCGCTTCTAAAATTGCTTTATTGTTCTCTGACATCTGAATCTCTCCTCTGTTCAAAGCAAAAAAGTGGTGTGAGTTGTTATGCTGTTGCCCCTCACTGGTTTACTTCTAGGGACTGGTAAACGGCTTACATTGAATCGCCTTCACATTTCGCAGATAGTTCAACTGTGGCTCGAAGTCAGTCGGACAGAAGACATAAACATTGTCCTGAGATCGGCTAATGACTAAACGGTAGCTGGGTGGAATCCCTTCAGAACTTTTGATCACTTCGATTCTGGGAATCACTTGTGAACTGACTTGAGCCAGGGATGGAAAATTGAACAGTAGGAGTACGCCGAACAGAATTGTGATTGCGATTGTGGTTGTAGTTGTGATTTTGGTTGAAAGAATCTTTCGGTTCATTAGAAATCTTCTGTGGCTTGTGGTTGTGTAATGTTCTGTTGTTTCCAGGGAAGCGGGGATCGATAGGGGTTTTCGTGCATATCCAGGACTTCCCAGGTGGTTGGATTGACTCGCCCTGTAACTGGGATTCTGTATCGTCGCTGGAGATCGCGTACCGCAGACGCTGTGACCGCACCAAAGATGCCATCGACGAGCGCCCCTCTTGGATTGCCTAACCTCACACCTGCGGCTCCTAAAAAGCCATTGTCTTGAAGGATGCGCTGTAACAATTGCACGTTTCTGCCGTGATCGCCTTGGCGCAAGGTAGGTAAGGTTAAATCAGTGTAGGCAGTGGCGATCAGAATGGGGGAGGTTTGTTGTGGAGGAATGCTGTGTGCGATCTGCGCTAGCTCTTTCAGAGCCGCTCCACTGACGCAGCAGCGCTTCGCTATCGCGGGATGAGTGAATGAACCTCCGAGCAATCCTGTTGCGATCGTTAGTACTCCGAAAATGAGTTGAGGTTTCATGATTGTCCTCCTGATGGAGATTGGTTTTATTTCGCATCAATCTGCGTCGGAGTGATTACTCCACTCGCTTTGAGACCTGCAACGAGGTTGGTCACTTGACGTTGAGCCTCTGCACTTAGGGAGTCAAAGTCGTCTAAGAAGAATTGACGTTCTAGCGTTAACTTCCGGGCATTGAGCAACCCTTCGATCTGCCAACCTTCGTCGCGTTTCGTTACGACGTATAGCGGCAGCGAATCTCGTGACGGTGAAGTTTCAGTTTGTCCGGGCAGTATTACCCTGACAACTACGTGCATGAGCGCGAGTTGCGAGTTCACGAAGCGGACAAAATTTACCTCACCCTCCAAGCGTGTTCCTTTGACAACCGTGTCGAACGCTTGCTGATGAAATGCAGCGATCGCTTTTTGACCCTTGAGATGGGTTCCCTCGAAGGCGATGAAATCGGCAGTTTCGCTAAACGGAGCAGCGAAGTCTTCACCGCTGCCTCGATTCCAAGCATCAATCATCTGGTGATGGAAAGCACGGATTGCTGACTCGTCAGCAGGACTGGTGAGTTGATTTTGAGTTGTTTGTGAATTCATAAGCGCCTCGTTTTGGCAGTTTAGGAACACAACAGCACGAAGATGCACTGCTGCGTTCGATCGCTATGAACTTACTGGAGCAGCAAGCGTTGCCGGCTAATTCCGTTTGTTTGATCTGAAGTATAGACAGTATCAATGCTTGATTGCTTTCAGATTCCTACGATGATTGGTCAAATTCTGATCGGTTAGCGCCCTTGTTTCGGGGATAAGCGATTGTCTGTTGTTCATCTCAACCATCAGCTAGTCGCGCCCTGCCGCAATCATCTTTTCTGCCAAGCCGACCGGGTTGGAAAACATTACCTCATGACTACCGGACATTTGCACGAACCGAAATAGTCCCAAGCGGCTAGACATTCTGGGATGCCAACCCCAATCGCCTTGAGGAAGGACGTTGTCTTCGGTACAGTAGAGGTAGCTTTTGGGGATGGGCAGCGAGTAAAACTGCTTCAGGTCTAACTTGTCAAGCCACGGTTGATACGGTTCAGGCGATAATTGTGCGTAACTCGATCGAGCCAGTTCGAGGTCAGCGTCGTTGATAAACGCTTCTCGCCAAATCTCAAAAGGTAGCATCACCGTATGATCGCCCGATTGTCTCGCTAGCTGATCGGATAACGCTTGAGAGTGCGGTGGGGTGTTATCGTTGAGGCTTTCACCATCATTGAGGACAAAGGCATTGAAGAAGATGAGTCGTCGAATGTGTTGCCTTTGGCCGGCGAAGCCATCGCTGATTGCTTCAGCAACTTTGGCAATAATTGTCCCACCGAAACTATGTCCGACTAGAACGATATCGTTTAAGTCTTTACTCACAATGTAATCGACGATCGATTGCGTGCATTGAGCATGGTTGACGTTTTTGTTCACGCCTTTGCCATGTCCAGCGATCGTGGGCGCAAAAGCATGATGTCCCTTTGCTTCTAGTTGATCAATGACTGCCTGCCAAGCAGAACCATCATGCCAGGAGCCATGAACTAAGACAAAAGTTGACATAGAATCCCTCCTTGTAGATGCGATCTGAAAATCAAGCTCGTCTGTTCTCTCTTGTTCTCTCTTGAAATGGGTTAGATTCAAGTACTAATTAGAGAAGATGCTTGTAGCCGGATGCGTTTATGCCTCGTCTAAGCTGTTGTGCATTTAATTTGCAATAACAGCGTCACCTTTGTCTTTAATCTTTCTCTGCCATTTAATAACTAGCTCTCCTTGATTTAACAGTCGCTCTAGCAAAGCCTGTAACTCTTCCACTGA
>JBFLZA010000621.1:0-5514 GCA_040756535.1 Cyanobacteriota bacterium | reverse complement strand
AGACAAAATCATTACGGATTTGCGTGGCTACCCTTCCAGTACCATCCGTATTGGTGTCCATACAGACGCAGCCAGTAACGTTGATACCAATCGAGAACTGTCATTTCGCCGTGGTAAAGCTGTCCAACAGTATCTCGCCAGCGCCTTAGGCGATCAATACCGCTGGCTGGTTATGGGCTACGGCGGGACACAGCCTCTTGTTGCCAACGATACTACTGCCAATCAGCAGCGAAATCGCCGCATTGAAATTGCCGTTGATTAGTTGAAAATTAGAAGGTTAGCAAGTTAATTTTTTCAGTCTTCAACTTTCAACCTTCAACCGACGTTTTGGCAAACCGAGGAAAGCGTCTACAACCTTCTCGCCCTTCAACCCAAATGAGAGTTATTTTTTTCGGTACACCCCAATTTGCAGTACCTAGCTTAGAACGTTTGATTGACCATCCTGAATTTGACGTACTCGGTGTTGTTACCCAGCCAGATAAGCGCCGAGGGCGGGGTAACCAATTGTCCCCCTCACCCATTAAAGAAGTTGCTGTAGCACATCAACTTCCCATCTGGCAACCAAAGCGAGTGAAAAAGGACACCGAAACTCTGACTCAGTTGCGAGAGGCACAAGCAGATGCCTTTGCCGTCGTTGCCTATGGACAGATTCTTTCCCAAGAAATACTGGATATGCCGAAATTGGGTTGTATTAATGTCCATGGCTCAATTCTGCCTAAGTATCGGGGGGCCGCCCCTATTCAGTGGTGTCTATATCACGGTGAATCCCAAACCGGGATTACAACGATGCTCATGGATGCAGGGATGGATACCGGAGCAATGCTGCTCAAAGCTTACACGCCCATTTATTTATCCGATGATTCCCAGCAATTAGCCCAGACTCTCGCCCCTCTGGGAGCAGGTTTGTTAGCGGAAACGCTTCTCAAGTTGGAACGAAAAGAACTGCAACCCAGCCCTCAAGATGACTCCCAGGCAACTTATGCGCCACTGATTCAAAAACAAGATTATTGCCTGGATTGGTCGCGATCGGCGATTGAGTTACACAATCAGGTGAGAGGGTTTATCCCGAACTGTGTGGCGTCATTTCGAGATCAACCGTTGAAAGTGATTGCTACAGTGCCCCTGACACAGGCCAATTTCTCCCAGCTACCACCAGAGTTCACAGTTTTGGAGCAGCAGTGGTCAACTCTCGCGGCGAAGTCGGGGCGTCCCGGAGAAGTAATAAGTATTGTGAAGGGAATCGGTCCCATTATTCAAACCGGTGATGGACTGCTGCTGTTGCGAGAAGTGCAGATAGCTGGGAAACGCCCTCAGAAGGCTTGGGATTTTGCTAATGGAATGCGTTTAGCAGTAGGAGAAATTTTAAATAATGGTCAGGTTTGAAAATTAGAAGATGAGGCCTCGTAGAAGCGGCAAGATTCACAAGGCCCTTCTGGATTAACAGCACAGCGAATCAGTTCGGAACGAGCATTGAAGCGGCAGTTGGCGTCACCAAGCACCCAGCGTCCGTTAATCAGACTTTTCTCAGTCGGGCGTTGGGCAGACTGGACGTATAAGGCAATTTTGTGTAACCGATAGCGTCCTGACTTCAAAAGATAGCGGTGGCGGCGTTCTAAAACAGCGTAGGTTTGACCTTCATAGTCGAGATAGTTGCCAGGTTGGGGAGTCCAATCCAGTTGAACCTTGCCAAGACTCTGACGCGGGTGCGTCAGAATCAACTCTGCGGGTAGTGTATCTTGCTCCATAGTTCTTTGTAGATGTGTTGCGGGCTACATTTGGATGGTATCGCAATCACAGCCTCAGATTCTCCTCCTTCGGATTCTCAATAGAATCATTTACTCGCCTAAATAACATTAAGGTGGAGTATTTACACAAACAATAGAATTGAGAGAAAATTCCTCAAATCCCTATAAGGAAAGATTTTTTCCTAACTTCTCTGTGAGGGCTGTAACGAATTTATAAACTCAGAAACAACTGCAACAAATTCAGGAGTTGACTCATAGGGCAAAACATTTCGACCAGAGATTTGACGCGCCTGGCCTTGAGGTAAATGCTTGGCATACTCAGCCATTCGTTCCTCTGGTGTCTCTGAACGCCCCGTTCGACTGATACTCGATGCGTTTTCCCCCACTACGACGAGAGTGGGTTGAGCGATCGCTTCTATCGCTTCCTCATAGTTCTTGCGCCAAAACCCAGCTAGGAAGGAAAATACAGCGTAGCGACTGTTGGGATTAACGGCCCCGCGTTCTAGGGTATCCAGCCATTGGTCATCAATCGTAGTGCGATCGGCAAACAGTTGACGCTCTGAAAACGATCGCAAAAATTGACGGCGTCGAGCGTAGCGGTAAAATGCACTGCCCACCGGAGAGTCGAAAATATTCCAAGCCAGTTTGTGCTGCCAAGCAGGAGTTTGTGTTGTGATTAAGCTCCAAGCCGGAGGGCCAGACAGTACTAAACCTTGGATATAATTTGGCTCAGTTTGCCGTTGTACAAGAGCAAGAGCTACAGGTAACTCAGCACCTTGCACGAGTAAAATTACAGGTTGTTTGACAACCGTTTGCAAAAAGTATTGCAACTGCTCGGCCCAATCTTCTGGAGTGTAAGCGACACGAGGCATCTCACTCTCACCACATCCCAGCAAATCCGGGTTGTAAATCGGATTGTCATGAGCTGTCTGACGCCACTCCCAACAGAAGCGATGCCAGAAGATGCGTGATAGCCCAACACCGATAGGATGCAGCAATACCAAAGGAGTGCCAGGGACAGGGGTTGAAGGGGTATAGAGTTCGTAAGCACAGCGGTAACCCTGCCACAGATAAAACTGGGAAGGGGGTAAAGTTAGTGTCACCTCTCCAGGCTGGGGGGAATTGGAGATAGGGGGATTGGATTGCATAGTCGATTTCATCAGACAGGTTGCTATGAGCGTATCGAACTATGAGGGGTGGGGTCATGCACCCGTTGGTGATCTGCAAAAAATTTCTGGAGCATCAGGAGTGCCAGCCTCAACCAACGACTTATCAATACGCTCATCTAGGAGCGATCGCGCCACCACTGACATACCCTACACTAAAATTCTTTTTTCAGAGTTTTTAAAGTCTTGATAAAGCTCCCTTGAGCTTGTTGTCGATGGCAGTCTAGAAAAATATAATACTTAATAGGTAATACAAGTTATACGCTAGTATTACCCAGTAAAAAGTCACACATGATGAAATCGGTAGTAGATTGTAGCGAGATGATTTATATAACGCGCAAGTGTTATGACGACTCAAATTTGATATAAACTCTCGCCTTCATGTATGACTCTCCCGAACGATAGGGAATCGCATCTCTACTTGTGTTGAAATAAAGTGGTGATTTTGGAAACAAACGTACCACCGCAGGCTGTGAGGAGAAGCGTTGCACGCATCTAAGGACGATCTAGAGGTTTAAAAATTGAAATTCTGGATTTAATCGTCCTTAGGCTGTGCAGCACCTAGAGAACGATACTTGAGTAACTTTCTAAATAGAAAACGAGTTGAACCTCCGCGTTTACTCCTAACCTCCCTGAATGAGCAAGGTTGCCTGATTTCGGTGCTTTTCAAACATAGACTTCGGCTAAGCCCATGCCCCTACTTTGATTTCGGTAGGTTCGGAATGAACAGCGACAGAAGCGGTTCGGTGGTCTCCAAAAATCGGTTTATCAGTGTTCAGAATCTCTAAGAGAATCCTGAAGCTTTCGGGATCTAAATCAATTGTGCGTTCTCTTTCGCCGTCAAAATAAGTAAACCAAAAGTGGCCCTTGTTATCTTGGGGTCTCCACAAAGCCTGATAGCTAGTAATTCGTTTCATTTCCATCTGTTACTTCCTCTCCTACCCCTCTAGTCTCTCCCTTCTAAGTGTATACTTATGTTTAGAAAATACAAATAAAGTTAGTAAAAACTTAAAGATATTGTAAGAACTGTTTCCAATTTGACGGTATTGGTCTTTCACGGCTCATTTCAAACCCTCAAATCCTGTTCTTTAGTCGCTAATCAAATTTAAAAAAAGAGCATTATTTATTCACCTTTTTTTGAAGTTTTGATGAAGTTGATCTACCTCCATTAAAGAAAGAGGATGTCAACACTCAAAAATAGTGTACAATCTAGTAATACAAGTCATACACTAAGAGTTTAGCTTAATCCTCTCTGTCCGATGAAGGGAACCCCCCTAGAACAGCGAGTGTATAGCTTGCCGATTCAGTAGAGTAGCTGATTGTTAGATTCTTTGACGACAATCGGCTAGTCAAAGAAAATGGTGCTGCACAAAAAATGAATGCTCTAGGCGAATATTTTTTCGCGGCAAGTCATCCTTAGACTGTGCAACACCCTAAGCACGTCTCACTAGCTATTGTCTTGCTAAAAAAACAGAACGGCAAGATTCATCGGTTACTCTACTCGAAACGCGATCGCTTCACCAGCCCCTCCTCTTGTCAAGCCCAAGCTCCCACTTTCAAGTCACTAGGCTGAGAATGAACAGCAACAGCCGATGTTATATGATCTCCGAAAACAGGCTTGTCGGTGTCAAGAATTTTCATTAGTGTTCTAAAGCTTTCTGCATCTAAGTCACCTGTTCGTTCTTTATCCCCATCAAAATAAGTGAACCAAAAGTGACCCTTGTTTTCCGAGGGTCTCCATAGAGCTTGATAGCTAGTAATCCGTCTCATCTGTTCGGGTGCTTTAGAAGTAGACTGAGCCATGGTATTTTAACCTCCTTCAACGTTCTTCTTTCTAAGTGTATAGTTATGTTACGATTGGGCAGATAGTTATTATAAACGACTCAATCCTGAAGAAGTCAGGTCAACTATGAGTTGCTGTTTAGTTCGCTTGCTGCAGAATCGAGGAAGCAAAGGAAAATAGAGCTACACCTTTAAGGGTTAGCAAAACTCATACGGTTCAAGAAAGTACGTAGGCGATCGCTTTTTGGATGAGTGAGAACTTCTCTGGCATTTCCTGCTTCTGCTACACGTCCCTTGTCCATAAAAATTACTCGATGAGCCACCTCACGGGCGAACTGCATTTCGTGAGTAACAACCACCATCGTCATTCCTTCTTCAGCTAACTGCTGCATCACCCGCAACACTTCTCCCACCAGTTCTGGATCGAGGGCGCTAGTCGGTTCGTCGAATAATATAATTTGGGGATTCATGCACAAGCTACGAGCGATCGCCACCCGCTGCTTTTGTCCACCCGACAGTTGTTCCGGATAGACTTGTGCCTTCTCGGCTAAACCCACCTTCTCTAGATAGAATACAGCCTGTTCCTCAGCTTCTTTCCGAGACTTCCCCAATACCTGACGTGGAGCCAGTATTAGGTTTTCCAACACGCTTAAATGAGGGAACAAGTTAAACTGCTGAAAAACCATACCCACCTTTGTCCGCAGTCGCCGCAACTGCTTTGGGGTGAGATGGGGGTGCGACAAATCGATCTCATTAACAACCAAACGCCCCTGATTAATGCTCTCCAAACGGTTGAAGCAACGCAGCAAGGTACTTTTGCC
>JBFLZA010000620.1:0-5525 GCA_040756535.1 Cyanobacteriota bacterium | reverse complement strand
TCCAGACCTGCGATCGCTTGTCGGAAATCCCGATGTTTTTGAAAGCGATCACACTCCTGAGCCAATTCAACCAACCGAGGATAGTTCGCCAGATGACCTCTGGGACGCAGCTAGAAAACGCTTAAATCAGGTTTGGGAGATGCCCTCAACGGCTGAACCGTCTGAACCGCCATCTGAACCGCTGAACCAACCTAACAGCAATACTTCTGGTGATTCTGAAGAGCGGTTCACAACGTTAGGATTGACCCGTATACAGGCAATAAAGCTCATTCAACAACTAAGAACCGAACTGAACCAAACGCAGATTATTGAGCGGCTCTGGCAAGTCAGTAAGGGTGGTTCAGCCGCTTGGAAGGAGGCTTATGCCCAGTTCAAGGATTTGATGGGAGGCACTGGCGATGAATAAGTTTGCTGCCCGGTTGATTGAACTGATTGTGAGATCGCTTTCCGATGAGGTAGTGGAAGAAATCAATGCCGCTAGCTTGGATGAGCTGGATGAGAGAGGGCTAATCATCTGGGCAGATGGAGGGAGCAATGAGAACTAGAAGCCGCAGAAGAATTAAAAATATTTCAATTGCCAGTTTGGCGATCGCCTGCTGTTTCGGTTTCTTAACTCTGTTGATTCAGCCAAAAGAGCTGCACAAAGGGATGCTACTAGGTTTTGTTTTCGGACTTTGCTGCGGCATCCGGTTGACTGAAGATTAAGTTCCAATTGGGACTTGGTTTTGTATCCAATCGAGAACTTGTGGTTGCTTGCAGAAGTTAAACAAGCCCAGATGCCTTTCCAACCAGAATTTTAGCAACCGATATCAGTTCAACCCACCTAGCGATATTCGCCAAGATTTATCAACCCTATAGCTAGAAATCAATGGAGACTGAAAGCCGTTCTCGGAGTGAGTTTGAGCAGAGGATAGAAGCTCTCCGCCAACTTCCTCTAGAACCAATGGATTACTGCACTCGTTGGGTAGTAGCCAACCCTAATAAGGGTTACAGAAAGAGCTGCATTAACGCTTTAACGAAAGTAACTGGATTGAGTCCGCAGACGGTCAAGAATTGGGGCACTAACTTTACCCAAAGACCCCAAAATCTGCCTCACCTACTCAGGCAACTTGACCTGCTTAATCAATTCCTTCAATTAGTGAAGACTGGCGCAATCACACTGCCGCCTAACTTCCCGCAACAGTAGCAATCAAACGACATTATGTTGCCATGAAGTCCTTAGTCACGAGAGGGCACACCCTTATCCAGCAAGGGTCACAGCGGTCATGCTTTTTGGTAACACTTTGTGACCTGTGACTGACTCGTGACTAATTTCAATTAGCGATCGCTCACGTTGCTTCCACTGATAATCGACCGAATCTGCACTTTCTTTTGGGCTTAGATTTCAAGTGCCAATTGGCACGTAGGTTGAATTTACCCACGACAAACAAAAAACAATCTGCGGAACTTGGAAGTCTCGCGCTTGTGTAAGCCGCTAGGTAAGCAGCCACTAAAGTCTTTTCCCTCATTTCATAAATAACGAGTCAGCTCATTCACGTTGGTTTATATAGAGAGGTGTTCAATGGCTCCAAAACCTTTAACTGAGCGTCAACGTCAACTTATCCAAAATTACAGTTACTGCCGGTTACAGATGACGCCCCAGCAGTTTCGTAATAAGTGGGAATTAACCTACGAAGAAATTTCCTTAATCTGCGATCGCTCTCCCGGAACGGTAAATTCCTGGTTCTCTTCTCAGAAAAAAAATCGTCCTACCAGAGATGATCTGCGTCATCTCGCTTTAATAAATTTCCTTTTGGAGAACTACGAGTCAATTTCAGAAGACATCATAAATCTACTCTGTCCACCCTATTCAGATTAAGGAGAAAAAATTTGTTGAAGATGGAGCCACCCCTCAAGCAGCAGTGGTGTAAATACTACGCCCTGCACCTGAATAAGATTCGTAGACGTGCTGATACACTTCTTCGCACTTGCGCTGGTAAACTTCAGTTGAATAACCTTCGGGCAGTTGGTCTAATATCTCTTCAATCGCAACTTTGACTGCTGCCTTCGATTGCTGCCGTCTGCGCCAATCCAGCACCTGTTTTTCCTGCTTTAAACACTAAGGAGGTAACAAACAAGCCACAATGCTTCGCCCGGATGTGAAAAAGAGCAATTGCATTTTTGGTGAGCATAGAGAGAGTGATTTCTCTTATGCTTTTATATCATTTCTGCTTTTCTGCTGCTTTAGCATTCTCTTCAGCTAAACGCTTTTTGAACCATTCGCCAAAGCTATGAGCATCTTCTCTATTCTTTCCTTTGGGATTGGGTATTGGCCCGTATAGCATAGTATATTCTTCCCTGTCATTCTCTGACGGACGACGCCAGCGAATAATTCGATCAACCCACTCATCAACCTGCTGATTGCTAAGATTAGGAAAATTCACGGAAATGTAGATTGAAAGCACTGTGCCGCTATCCGTAGCAAAGTTGACATCCTCACTTGCATATCTTGGTACAAACGCCTGTGTAGCTTCAATTTGACTGCGTGTTGGAGTCAATTGATCGTTGACAGCTATATTCAATGGCAATGTTTCTATAACTCTGCCCATCTGTGCGGCTGCCGTACGTGGATCGGGATCGCGCAGCCTTTCTCCCTTCTGCTTGGCCTCTTCCTGTTTCTTAAAATATTCGTGAACAGAAGCCGCATAGCCTGCCAACATCTTGGCATAATTCTCAACAAACCGAATGTTACTAAGATACTTTTGACAAACTTCTTCTAGGTTTTTAGAAACCTTTAAACTTGTGATTTTCGATACAATACTGGAAAAGTTGGGGGCAGCAGCAATATCTGGCATATTAGAGGATTGTTTAGCACTTTGGATATTGTTAAGATCACCGATCGCTTTGGACTGATATTCCTGTGCTGCTTGAGATGCTTCTCCCATTCCAGTAATGACTTGAGAATAAACATTGTTATCAACGAGTGATTCTCCTAAACTCGTAAAAATTCCCTGAAGCTTAGTCATATGATCAAACACTTGGACAAACAGATGCATTTGACGAAGCATATAATCGTACTTCACACCTCCTGCCATACGGAAGGCACTGCCACCAATAATCTCAAGCGAAGTCTTATCATTCTTGCTCTGATTTTCAACCTCTAAACCAACAACTGCGCTTAGACCGTCGTCTCCAAATTGACGATTTTTATCGTAAGTAGGTACAAGCTTATTGAGAACAGTTTCTTTGTCAAAAACAGCCTTTACCTTACTAATATCCGGCCCCATCGCATAAACAAAATAATCAGCCGGAATTTCTTCACCTTCACTTGTCTTCACAATAATGGGTTTCCCTTCAGCAGCGTTCGGGTTTTCCTCAGCAATTTGGGCATATGTTTTGATAACACGCGAAATTTTCGATGCCTCTTTTCGCATGACTTTATCGTACTCTTCTTCCACGGTTTCGTTGTCAGTACCAGGTAGCAAGGCAGGACGCTGGCTACCTGTCACCCAAATAATAGTGAATCCGTTCTGGATTGATGTCATCACAGAATCGATAGCGGCATTACCACCAGAAATAACCACTGTGATATCTTGGGGTCTTTCTACTTTTGACTTAATTATCGGAGCATGATTTTGAAATTTATCCATATTCATGGCATGCTCTTCTTCATTCTTTTTGAGAGGAGTCTGTCCCTGAGGCGTAATATGCGGCCCTATGCCCAGACTTGCTACAACTTTTTTCGCGTAATAAGTGACACCGTTATCAGCCTCAATTTGATAATATGTTTCTTTTTGATTGGTGATTTTAGTAACTTTTTCAATTTTATTAAATCTTCTATGAATAACATATTTATCAATCACTTCCTCTACTATTTCGGAAAATTTCTCGCGTGGAGCCAGAGATTCATCACTTAATCCAACCTCCTGACGCAGAGCATCGATCATGTGCATGGGATGATTAATCACGCCTGGGCCACGTTCTTCTGCCCAAGGCTGCGTTGGGCCAATGACAATCGTGGTGTAAGGATCAACACTTCCGCCCATCGTGGTTAGATAATAAGCGGTTGCTGCCCCTGCACCTAAAAAGGCTGTCTCAAACGTTAAACCAGGGTTGGGAGATTTAGCAAAATATTCTTCCTGTTCTTTTGTCTTATTTTTGGCCGCTTGGTTCTCTTTCTCGGATTCTTCAGTTGGGTTAACTTTGGCCAAGGATACAGTCAAATGTTTCTTAATTTCATAAAAAAGTAACATTAGATGTTGCTCATTATTTAAATCAAATGTTCCATAGTCCTGCTCATCATAGGAAAGACGACTGAGGGCTTCAAATAGCTTACCCCCATAAAACTCAGTGGTGAGGATAGTGTCAAGAACGCTTTGATCCTCCTCTTTAAATATTTTCCTTTTTTCAACAAGTTTTGTTTTCAAAACTTCTTTTACTTGGTGAATAAATGTCGTTGATGGATTCTCATACGCTACTTTGCGCTGCACCGCATCCCCATTCTGCTGCACCACATGAGTTAATTCATGTGCAAGCAACTCCTGCCCTCCTCGACTCCCCGGCTCATAAGCTCCTTGTCGGAAAAAAATATTCTTTCCTGTCGTAAATGCCTTCGCCTGAATGGATTGATTCATCAGGTGAGATTGAGCATCCGTGTGAATCTTTACCCCACTGAAGTCAGCCCCAAACGCCTGCTCCATTGGTTCGCGGATACTCTGAGCTAGTGGCTGTCCGCTTCCTCGTGCCTGTTGGATGGTTGCTTCTAGATTTAGTGAAGCAAACATTCCGTCCTCACCTGACTGGCGCTGGAGTGTCGGCTTCATCTGGAGTTCTTTGTCCTCTTCTAGCATCACTTCGCGTTGGGGGGCGGATACGTCCAACGTTCTCATCAATCTATTTTCACGATTCGGTATTCCCTGTTGATGAATCGAGTTGGAGTTTTGCACAGTACTAGCTTTCATTTGTTGCACGAACCCGCTTTCGGGTTGACTAAGATCCCTTCCATAACTAGGCACTGGCGCATGAAGACGCTGCACTACTTCTGCCGCTGTCTTGTCAGCCTCCTGTTCGTACTTATCTCCAGGCGCTCCAATGGTAAGTTTCGGTTGAATCCTTGGTGGCGTTGGGCTGTCAGGATTTTGTATCGAAATATTGGCGAAATTGTGACCGAAACGCTTTGCTTTTTCCAGTTGTGCCTGTAAGTCTGGCGTTTCTTGAGCTTGGGGTTTCTCTTGAACTGTGAAAGGTCGCGACTGAAACTGATCCTTGGCTTGTGCAAAGTGAATTTTCGACTCTTTTTTTGGGTCGTGTGAGCGTGTTTTCATAGTCTGCTTCAGCTTCCCTTGTACTTCTTTTGTTAATTTATAAATAGAATTTACCCTAAAAACCATTATGTAACCAGTTCTTGCGCTGGATATAACGGGTCTTGCGGCATCATGGGGTAAAATGTAGTGATTGCTACATTTTACCCCCAAAAAGAACAATGGACTTTCATCTAGATACCTTATTAAACTTACCGAACGTTACGGTTTTCACCGCTTATCAAA
>JBFLZA010000619.1:0-5538 GCA_040756535.1 Cyanobacteriota bacterium | reverse complement strand
CGCTGATACAACACTGTGAATTTGGCCACTCTGTTGCTCAAGGGCTGTCAGTCCTTCACTGGTTTGTTGAGCCAGCCGACTCACCTGATCGGCAATGGAGTCAAATTCACGGGCAACGACCACAAATTGTCTAGGGTCACGCTGTTGGGACGCTCTTGCTGCCACAAGGGAGGCATTCAGCGATAGGGTTTGGGTGATAAACGCAATATGGTTTTGGTTTTCCACAAATTGATCTGCTAAACCCACAAATTCCCTCAGCGTTTTCATCCGCTGCACGATCCGGTCAGTGCCTTCCTGCAAAACCGTGATTCCCTGGGTTAACGCAGCGATCGCCTCTTGCCCCTGCATCAACGTAGTAGACACTGTTTGTAGGGATTCGTTCGATGCTTTCGATCGTTGGGCAGACGCTTGGGCGGCGTTTTCCACTTGTTCTGTCAAGTTCAACCCCTGGCTAACGGCATGAGCTTGTTGTTCGGCATTGGTTGCTACCGTTTGGGCCAGTCTTGTTTGTTGGTGTACTCCCTGCGACACCTGACGTGCTGCCGTCAAAACTTGATCGAGGACATCGGCTAGTCGTTCTATGAAGTGGTTCAACGTATCTGCGACTAATCCGGTAATGCGATTGCTAACTTTAGCTTGAGCCGTCAAATTCCCTTCTCCTGCTAGGGAGACAACATCGAGAAGATGTGCCACTTCTTCTTGTAGCGTTTGGCTCTCTAAGGTGAGGGCAAGCAGATTGCCAATGGAGTAAACAAAGGTTTGCTCCTCGGGTTGCCATTGCCGTTGAAATTCCACCTGTTCACAGCGGATAATCCCTGCGTGAGAGCCTGCAATTTGAATAGGAACATCTAGCAGGGATACAACGTTCCTTGGTGTCAGATAGGTCGCTGCTAATTCTAGAATTCGCTCGTTGCTAGGGTGGACTTCATTGATGATAATGGGTTCATTTTGCATCAGCATCTCAAAATACTTGGGAAAATCCGCCTGATGTTGCGTCATTCCTGAAAGATGTTGATCCAAGATGCGATCATAGAGGTCAAGACAGGTAATCTGCGATCGCTGTGAGTTGTAGAGCCAAATGCTCGCGCGATCGACACCTAAGGTTTGGGCCGTTGCTTTGACAAATAGTTTGGCGGCTTGCTCCAAGTTTCCCTGCACCAGTGATTCATCGCGAGACAGTTCAGCTAAGGTGATATTCTGCCGATGTAATCCTTCAGCGTAAGCCTGCAGTAGGTTCTGAGATTCCTCTAGTTGAGCAACTACCAAGTTGAATGTCGTTGCTAGATGGGATAGTTCATCGTTACCCGGTAAAACTACTCTTTCCGCCGAAATTTCGCTGCTACCAATTTGAGTAACACCGACACTAAGCCGACTCAAACGTGAAAAAATGGATTTTTCTAAAAACCAAATGATAGTAATACTAAATACGGAACCCAGCAACAGGATTCCAATAACGAGATAATTCAAACTCGCTTGCCCTCGAGCATACATTGTCCTGGGTTCAGTTACCCGTAGTATAAATGCAGGTTTTCCTGAAATATCCTTCAGTAAGGCATAGCCTGCAATTGAGTTCTTGCTGAGGGGCCGAGCAAAGGAAGTTTGCCCCTGCATCAATGCCTGTCGCGCTTTCTGGAAATCGGGAGTGAGCTGTTTGGCATCAAACTGCTCGATTGTAATATCAGGCAGCTTGGTTAGCTCTTTCAATTGCTGGATGAACGGTTGATCCAGATAACGACCCCTAATCAGGGTTCCTCGAATGGGCCCGCTTCCTAGACTAGTGATAATGGGTTGTGAAGTCACCATCATCGGCCCTTCTGGGAGTTGAAGGAAGCCTAAATGCTCGCTTTTGGGATCGGGATGGTTTAGTAAATAACTTGAGGGCGAGAGCTGACTTAAAAGCGATTGAGAAGCAGGAACCTCTTTTTTCTGGTTAAAGTCTACCCCTTGGGAAAAGATAACCTGAGCTGAGGTATTTACATATATCGATACGCTAAGCCTTAAATTGGCTAGGTGATCGTTTGCATAATTGCTCTCAATATAATCTTGATTTTCATCAACAATAAATTGATAAGAGTCATCCCATCGGGAGTAATCACGAGTCTGACGAGAGATGTTATCTAGATTTGTCGATAAAATATCTAATACCCGTTGAACATCTTTATTAACTTGTTGATTCTCTAGGGCAATATAACTATTAGTGAGTAAAGCCCTAGAAATAAAATAAAAGCTCGTTGATAACCCAAAAATTCCAAATCCAAGAATTAGCAATATCTTATTTCGTAGTTTCATAGAATACCTTCAAAATATAGGCTTATATCTAATGCTTTGATGCCAAAGCAAGAACGCGCTGGGTATGATATCATCGCGGTTGCCAAATAGATGGTGGAATCTTCTCCGGTTGAAACACTTCTATCGGTGGATTGGATGCTTCTGTTGCTTCGTACTCATTGGCTGATAGTTGTTCTTGGGAAATACTGCCAATCACTTTCTCGACGATTAGCCCCACGCCAGAAAGTTGACTGACTGATTGGCTTAAACGTATCGCTATCAGCGTTTCTCGAATTCTTTGTCGTTGGCTTACCGAGTAGGCAAATTGAAGGGTAACGAGAGGGATAATATTGCCCTGATGGTGAACTACCCCCAGAAGCCTAGAGTCATAGAATGGCAAATTGAGGATTTGCGATTGCTCTATGAGCATAATTTCAGCAACCCACTGAGACGGGAAACCAATTTGTTGATGTCCTACTTGAGTAAGAATGTAGCGGTTCTGAAAAGGCTGTGAAGAGGAGGAACTAGTTTCGATATCTACAGGAAGATCCATCAGAATTGATAGCAGTTTTCAACCGCGTAAAATACAGAGAGTTTGATTGAGAGCCTTGCTTTACAAAGCTCTCAAAAAGGATAATTTATCAAAGCAGAAAGCGCTATTAAGAGCTGCATGAGTCTTTAGAATTTTTGCAAGGTTTTTTCAAGATGCTCACGGGTAATTGGCTTAGTCAAATAGCCATTCGCACCAGCTCGCTGAAGACCATAACTGATTTCTACAGGCGTTTTCTTGCTAGAGTAGAGGATAACGTGTTGATTGACAGTATATTGATTCAATCGCAATTCTCTTAAGAATTTATATCCATCTTTTTCCGGCATAACAATGTCCAGGAATACAGCGGTATATTCACCTGTTTTCAGCTTTTCAAGAATGCCTACTGTATTCTCGTAAGCCTCAACTTGATGTCCCATTTCTTCAAGGATGGACGTTAACCAATGTCGATCGACAGTACTATCATCAATAATTAAAAACCGCATTTTCTCTCCTAAATTAAACTACCCCTAAACTGATAATTGCTCTCATATTTGATATCCTAAACGACTTTCAAATTGGCTTGGTTCATGTAGTGGTAGCAGTTCTGTCAGTAATAGGCGAAGTTCTTTTTTGAATCTTGAGACATCGTTGGGAGTAAGGGGTTTGCTTAAGAATTGACAACCACTCCATCGCGCTCGCCAGTTATTGGTAAGCGTTTGTTCAGCCGTTAATATGATTACGGGAACTGAAGCAAATTGAGGTTGACGCCGAATTTGCTTGACTAAATCAAACCCTGTTATATCCGGCATATTGATATCGAGGAAAAAGACAGCAGGATTTGAGTATTTCATGGCTTCTAGGACAGTTGTAGGGTTCTGAAAAGAGCGCACTGAATATCCCCAGCTTGTAACCAAACTCTCAAACTGCTTCAAGATTAAAGGTGAATCATCAACAACAAAAATCTCCGCATTATATTTCACCGGAGCTGGCTTTATTTTTACCAAATTATTGCCGAGTAAGCTGGCAAATACTTTAGCAATTTCTAAGGAATCTTGAGCCATAAACGAGGCAATCTCATTCAAGCTTTTACCACTTGATGTTAATGATTGCAACCACAGCTTCTGCTTTTCCGTTAAATTTGCCGACTTGGCAATCTCAGAATTAAGGACAGGAACACTTTCCATTGATGGAATCGTAGCTTGTAGTTTATTCCACCAAGACTGTCGTTCTTTTGCTTGGACAAGTAAATCCTCAATATCAAATCCTAAGAGCGGAGTTGGGATACGAAGCTGAGAGGATGGTAAAAATTGAGCCTGCCCTGGATAATTGAATAGATAGGCATCAAAATCCGATAAGATGCTCAGTCGCAATGCTCTTCTCAGTTCCTCTATAGTGAGCGAGTGCAGTTGCTGTAATTCATGCAGGAGTTCGAGAAGCAATGCTGATTGTGTTTTCTGTTTTTCTTGCATGAATCGCTGTTCCAAAGCCAGTATGGTTTGCCTGGCATCAGCGGTTTTTAAACGAGATACATAACGCTGAAATATTTTTAGAAATACTTGCCAGCAAAACTGTTGATTTCCGGAAAATACAATTTGACCTTGAGATAATCCCAGATACCATGAATTCATGCTACCTGCTCCACATAAATTAGGAAATTCAAATAGCCAATATCCTGCCAGTGGCTTTTGAGATACTTGACTCAGTTTCTGGGGCAACTCCTGTGCTTGAAACTTAAAGCTATAGGATTCTACTAGTTTCATAGTCAGAGCAATTCAGTATGAGAATTCATCGTAACTGGAGGCATTCGGCATTCAATCGATGTAAAAGAGGTAAATTAAAAAACTTGCACATGAAGGATTTAGGCTTTACTGTATTTGTTAAACATCCCCTTATAGAAGATACATTAAAGCCTTATGAGACAAGGATTTTAGGTCAAAAGTTCATCTGTGATTTTCCCTGTAGACAGTATGACCTAAATTCTAATTAAAAAGAGTGAAAAAGTAGGAAATATATAGATTTTAATTAGGCTTTGGAAAATAAATTAAAACTAGATATGTAAATGCAGTAGATTTCATAAAACAATATTTTATGAAAAGCTCCCTGGATAGTGAGATAGTATCTTGGTAGAAGTTTCTTTTCTAGCGTTAATCCCTGATTCCATCTGTGTCGTTCAGAAGCTAGTTTTTAGGTTAATCGCTAAAAAATAGTTCTAGATTGTATTCTTGTCTCTATCAGGGTTCCTTTCCCCCGACCCTGTGAGTTGGAGATGCTGGCAAAGCCGGAAGTTCACATAAACTGCCGCACGCTACATATCTCTAAGTTTTCAACTTTTCTTGCTGCTGGTTGCTGACTACTGCAACGCAGACAAGCGCATCCGAAAAAATTTTGCTCAAGTTTAAAGAGCAAAAAGCCTGAAAGCGAATATTTTCCCGGTGGGTCTAAAGTCGAATTGTGAGTTGGTCATGCACTCTACGACTCTAACATCGCCCTTAAGGACTATGTCAAGAGAAATAAGCCTGTACTATGTAAAGCTTACATTAATTAGTATTTTAGTAGGTAAAATTTGCGTTAATTACTTTTTTTAAAGAGGAAATTCATTGGACGATGCGGAGAAACCCAGATCTGCATTTTGAAGGATATTGCCATCAGCAGATCTTCTAAATCGTTATTGTCCAGAAGTGGCTCTGTATCATTTACGCTTCCTGTAATCAAGGGGCTGGCAAGCAGTGGTCGTTAAG
>JBFLZA010000618.1:0-5544 GCA_040756535.1 Cyanobacteriota bacterium | reverse complement strand
ATCACGGTTGACCGCTGAATTGCCCCACCTGCCATTAGAGTATCCAGCCACTCTAGAGTTGATGTAATAATGGGCTGATATCCCCAACGGTCAAATACCTGTTGCAGGCGATCGGCAATCCAGCGTTTCTGAGTAACTTCAAGGGGTAGTAAATCCCGGGCACCCGCCGGGGGTTGATGAACCATTACTTTTTCTTTCCACCAAATAACCCACCAAACAATCCACCGCCACCTGATTTGTCAGGCTGCTTACCCTGCTGGGGCGGCGGAGAAGGTCTTGACCCACTATTTGTATTCTGAGTCAACTTCTCAATATACAGCTTGCCCTTCTTCGCTCGCTCATCGTTGGGATTTAATTGCAGAGCTTTATTAATGTGAACCTTAGCCATTCCCGGTTGATTTTGCTTTAAATAAGCGACTCCTAGTAAGCTATGACCGTTGCTACTATTTGGATCTAACTTAAGAGCTTCTCGCAACTCCAAAACAGCGGCGGCAAAATTGTTTTTTGCCATATAGCCTTCTGCCCGACGCACATACTCAATAACTCTCGATACTCCAGAATCGGTTAGCGAGTTCGCTGTTGCTCCTACCCCGCCAGCCGTAGGTGTGGGAGTTCCAGGTGCTTTCCTTTTATCTTCAGAAGGTTTTTGAGAGACTCTGCTGCGGTCTTGGGCAACAGTTCGAGCCTCCGGTCTTCTGTCTCCAGATTTTACCCCTTCACCCTTGCTGAGCATCAGATAAACCATATTCAGTTCACTGATTTCGGCCACTTTATCTAAAACTTGGTTGAGGGAATCGTATTGTGTTGAAGCCAGCTTTTGCACTAGGCTTTTGTAAGCATTGTCTAAATTTGTACCTGACCGGAATAATTGTTTAGCCGCTTCGCTGGCTAAGGGAATTTTCGTCCCTTCCGCCGCTAACCGTCTACCTATGTGTCCTAAACTAACAAGGTAGTCACGATTGTTGCTCTGAGATAGCTGTTCGTAAGCTGGATTAACCAGTTTGGATAACAGCTGATTGGCTAGTTTTTTTTCATCATCGCTTGCGGCTTTGCAACTATCGGGATGCAGCTTCCGAGCAATCTTGAGATATCTCTTGCGGACTTCTTTGACATCCGCATCAATGGGAATCCCCAAGATCGCATGGTGATCGTTGAAATCAAACTTAAAGAGTCCGCGCTCAATTTGAAAAGACATAGGGGTTTGTCCAAGCTCCGTGCCAAAATAATTGTTTCTAGTATGTCTTAGATTCTGGTATAATCGCTAACTTCATACACTGATTAGGGTTATCAAGATTCTGCAAAGATATCTCATTTATATTAGAAAGCGGTTTAGCTAAGGTAGAAAATAGCTTTTCATAATTAGTCGCATCCTAAAAGTTCATTCGTTACTAATCACAATTATTTCCAGCTCGACAATGGCGGAACCTGTAACAATTCCTTACTTAAGCGCTCGTGAATTCGACCGTTAGTTGCAAGTATCCGACCTGAGCGAACCTTTAAAGGATTAGTGTCGTAAGCTGTTACTTGACCCCCAGCTTCTTCAACCAGCACAACTCCAGCAACAATATCCCAGGGAGAAAGACCCCTTTCCCAGTATCCATCCAAGCGACCACAGGCAACATCCGCTAAATCAATCGATGCGGCCCCGCTCCGACGAACCCCTTGAGTGAGGTGAGTGAGGTGACAAAATTCAGCGTAGTTGTTATCGCAAGTCTCGCGTCGATCATAAGCAAATCCGGTGACGAGTAAGCTCTTGCTGAGGTCAGAGGTTTGGGAAACCCGGATAGACTGTCGATTGCGAGTTGCTCCTAATCCCTTAGCTGCACGAAACAACTCATCCCGGAATGGATTGTAGATGGCTCCAACCTGAGGGATTCCGGAAATCAAGAGTCCCACAGAGACAGCGGCAACGGGATACTGATGAGCGTAATTGGTTGTGCCATCCAAGGGATCGATCGCCCACAAGTATTCGTTCTGGTTATCTCCTAACTGACCGGATTCCTCTGCCAGTATGGAATGATCGGGAACATGACGCTGTAGCACCTTGATGATTGCGGCTTCAGCATCTTTATCAGCGACAGTCACTAAGTCACCGGGACGCCCCTTCTCTTCTATGGCGTCTAACTTACCCCAGTAAGATTTCAATATAGCGCCAGCCGCCATTACGGCTTCAGTGGCAATGTCTAGGAAGATTTGCAGATGTTGTGGGTGTGGGGGAGGTGGGCTCATCGTTGTTATAGTGTCGGCAGTTAGTTACACAGTCAGAAAAGGTAAAGACAATCCAGCCAAATAGGCGGATATGAGCTGAAATTCAGGAGTTTCTTTGTTTTTGTAGCCTATCAGTCAATGGCACTAAAAGCGAATTGAAGTGCTATTAAAAGACTAAGGATTTTGGCGACGAAATTCTACTGGAGTCAAGCGCATTGGTTGATTTGGGTTCCAGATCCCATATCCCATAATTCTGGCGTATTCTTGGGCACGGGCGAGTCGATTATCGTATTTATGATTTGGCGATCGCGGTGCGGCTAGCACATACCCTTCTTTTACCAGTTGCTCATTGAGCAACACGCCATCATGCCAGACATATGCCAGCCACCGACCCAAGCTATCCTTCTCTTGGACATCCCGTTCCAAGAAAACGGGTTGTAACATTAGTTGCTGTCCATTTGCTTTACCGATCAATTGCTCAAAGCGATTTTTTGCTGCTGCTCCCCAAGGCTCTTGCTTGAGATCGGGAGCCTCAATACCAATTAAGCGTACCCGATCAATCAATGCTGCTTGCTGTGTTGGATTTAATACATCGAGCGTTTGTCCGCTAACTACCCTTTGCACCTGAACGTTTACTCCTATAGGGACACGAGTGGATTGGCAACCCACCAGTAACAAAAGGTAGCAGCAGACAAGACCGAAGCGCCCAATCAAACTGATGAGATTCGGCAATGAGGAGAGTACACGGCGCTGAACAATCCCTCGAATGAAGCTGTGAGATCCAAAAGGTGAGAACGCCCTTATTGTTCGCTCTACTATATATCCCCTCCCTAGGAAATTTTCTTCTTTTTCTCCATGATTCCAGCTGAGGGCTGGTTTTTTGCCCACTTCGCGAACAAACTGATGTTTGTCCTCGCGTCTCCCTCTCTTTGGCTTCCAGACTTTAATCCTCATCCAGAGGTAATCCAAATCGAACCTTTCCCTTAGCAAAGTACCGTCCAAACTGAAGTTCGTAGACTTCATCTTCATCCTGTGTCTCCACTTCTAAGTCGGAGCAAGGGTAACTCACGCACAACAGAGCGTAACCTTGATCTCGTAACTTTGGAGAAAGCCCCATTGCTTCTGGCTGGTAGACTTCCCCACGAAGAATGCGTACAGCACACGTGGTGCAAGCTCCATTTCGACAGGAAAACGGTAGTGTTACTCCCTGGTTTTCCACCGCTTGCAAAATATACCGATCATCTGGTACCTTTAGAGTTTGTTCGGTACCAGTTTGGCGATTGTGAATCTGAATTGTATAGAACTGAGTCATTACTTTAGTGTATAATTAGAAATTGCGTGCTGAGTTATCTTAATTCAAAGCTCACGCATTAATAAAATCCCCTGGAGAGATGGCCGAGTGGTTGAAGGCGCAGCACTGGAAATGCTGTTTAGGGGTGACTCTAACGAGGGTTCGAATCCCTCTCTCTCCGTTAAGTACAAAATCTGAAAATCTTGCCCTTCTTTGTCTCGACGAAAGTCTCGGTAAGGATATCAAAGGTTTGAACTAGCAAGTGGGCTGCTAGGGTGAACTGTGCTGTCTGTAGTATCTACATCCAAGTCATCTCCCTAGAAAAATCTCCCTAGAAAAAGCGATCGCAGGGTCAAGATGACCAAATTTGCGACAACCCTAATTTATTTTTAGTAAGCTGTCGTGCCTCTAGCTTACAAGTTGATGTTGGTTGAGTTCTTGTGAGACAGGTCGGAAAGCCTGTCCTGTTTAGATTATGCAAACTAAATGCACAATAGCTTTCTGTCTTGGTTATTTTAGGAAGATGGCACTTTTTTAGTAGCGGATTGATTCCTTTTAGTATAGCGATGCCACCGTTCAAAACTTAGGGCAGCAACTCCTAAAGTAACTAGTAATAGCCCAAAAACTTGTGAAGCCAGCAAATGGCTTTGAATAGTGACTAATGCTAAGAGCGCTGTTAAAGCTGGTACTGTTGCTCCAAGAATTGATGCTTTAGCAGCATCAATCCTCCTAAGACCCAGATTATTCAGAAAATAACTAAAAAGAGTGATACCGCTCAAAATTAGACTACTTACGATCAAACTCAACCACATACTGGGAACCACGTCAAAAGTCCAAGATTTGGGTAATGGTCCGGCTAAGCTGAGTCCCGAGAAGGCGAGGATGATGACAAAATTCATCAAACTCAAAGGAATAGGATTGAGCTTTTTTGCTGAGGTTTGCGACAAGATGACGTATAGAGCGAAAGCGATACTAGCGCCTGCCGCAGCGCCAACTCCTGAATCAGAAAGATTGCTAGTTCTACTACCTGGCAAAGTCATTAAGACGAATCCGACCAAAACACTGAAAATTACGAGGTTACTCACTAGGGTTGGGCGAACCCCAAACAAAACCCAAGCTAACAGTACAGACAAGATCGGATAAATGAAGAAAATTGCAATAGCAACTCCCGGAGCAATCGACCCCAAAGCCTGGTAAAGCAGAACTTGGGACAAAAACAAAAAGAAGCCACTTCCCAAAATATTGAGAAATAAAATCCAATCTTTCGATTGAGCAAATTGCTTAATATCTTGCCAGACAGATGGATAGAGAACAGTCGATCCAATTGCCATCAGCGGTACCACAAATAGCATTCTCAGCCATAGAATAAGTAGTGAATTGCCCAAACTAGGAGCCACAAATCCTCCGACTTCAAAGAGTCCAAAAATCAGAGATTTATTGAAAATTACGCTAATAACTATGTACTCAAAAGCTTGTAACAAGAAAGATAGCAGAACTAGTACTAGCCCCAAGGTCAATCGATGCTTACGTTTCGGGGCTAGTTGAGTTGGGGAAACGGCAGTCGGCAGATTGGGTTCTGCGATAGGCGATATTACTGATACGAGTGGCTCATAAGGGTAAGAGGCCGCAGGACTATTATGATATTGATTTCCGCTGGGATATCCAAGTCTATCAGGATGAGCTAATGATGAATTAACTTGTGTTGCTGGTGAAGGCAGTGGTGTATTATCAGCCGCTGAGGATTCTAATATTGTTTCTTTTTTCAAACGGTTGACAAGTGCTTCTAAAATTGCTTCTCCTTGTTTTTCCAGACTGTACATCTGACCCAACTGTTGGGAGAGAGAACTTTGATAGCTTTTAAGATCTTGTTGTAAGGTGCTAAAAGTCGCTCTTAGTGTGGAATCTAAAGAGGCAATTAACCGATCTATATTCTCGTTGTAATCCTTAGCAGTTGAGGTTGGTTGATAACTTGAACTGACAGAACGGTTAATAGATTCTCTCCTAGAGCTTTGATCTAGCCATTCTGAAGCAGTATTTTGGTAGGA
>JBFLZA010000617.1:0-5545 GCA_040756535.1 Cyanobacteriota bacterium | reverse complement strand
AGTTCGGGTTAAGCAGGCAAGGCAGCATCGTTGATCAGGGAGGGCTTCTTCGGCTGGTGGCAGTAGGCAATTAAGCCGGTTATCAAATTGACTGCAAAGTTGGCAGGAAAGTGATGTCGCGAGTGTTCAATCTGAGCAATATTCTTCAACTGGTCAATCACCGACTCAATCAAGCGCCGTCTTTGCAGGAGTAACTTGTCTGCCAAAGGCATCAAGCGATTTTTCATGTTGCGTTGCAGCTTCGTGACCATCTGAACACCGGAAGTTCGCCGCAACTGAACGCAAAGCTTTTGGGAAATATAGCTGCGGTCGCCGAAAACTTTGCCAAACACCTGTTTGACCAACTCAGGCACAGGCTGGCGGTCATCAGCGTTGCCGGGAGTGAGCTGAACATTGAGCAACTCGCCCCGCTCATTGACGACCAGATGTAGCTTAAATCCGAAGAACCAGCCCACTGAGGTTTTGCCCCGTGCTACAGCCACGATGCGGCTTTACCGCTTGCTGGAGGCAGAGCCTTCGCGGAATAATGCAGAGGCGGAGTATTGGAACGAATGTGATTGCCCCTGGCTGTAAGTTGGGCTGAGTCTGTCAAGCCCTTGCTTGTGAATCAGTAGGTTATGTGAAAACAAACATAACTAGATTGGGCGAGCGCACTAGGATTGAGGTTGAGAAGCAGGGATGAGTGTCGGGTTTCATCTTCAACCAGACCGACAAAAACGGGTGATCGCATTTAATTGAAAAATACGCGGAAATCGCGTTATTAGAGTTTATTTTCGATTCGGCAGCGCGTCTTGTGAATCTCGCACAATTCTCATCACGGTGTTTTTTGAAAGCCCCAGTGACTCGGCTACTTTTCGGTAGGACAGTCCTTGGCGTACTAACTCTAGCGCCTTTGATTCTTTCTCGCGAACTTGAGCCGGAATGTACCCCGGTTGTCTGCCAAATCTTTGACCCCTCGATTTAGCGGCTGCCATTCCTGAGCGAACCCTTCCCCGGATTAAGTCCCGCTCAAACTCTGTTAATCCTGCCAGCAGGGTAGTAATAAACATCTATCCACTCGCACAATTAACCCCCTAAATGAGCTAGAGGAAAGGACGCTCTTGGTGATCTCATTGGGTGCAAAGACCTCACAGCGTATTCTGGAAAGTCTTTGTCTTCGATTGAGATGTTAAAATTTAACCAAATAAAATCAACACGCTGCGACCAGCTTCCACTATCGTGTCAACTCCTCTCAACTATCGCAGCACTTATCCTTGTGAGGAAATTATGGAGTTGAACGAAAGAGACAGGCTTATCGATGAGATTCTTGGAAAGTATTGTGACCTTCTTGTTAAAGGGAAGACATCAGAGCAGGCATACGACATCCTTGTACTGCAAGGATACGACAAAAGTTTAGTCGATCTTTGTCTGCTTGACTCAATGACTTTCATGGCTCATGTAGTTTCCGAAATGACTTCAATGATAAAACGCGGACTATCTCCAAATGAGGTTGCCAAAGCTTTACGAGGAAAGGGTTATCCAGAATCCCTCATCAAAACCTTCATGGAGATGTTCCTTAATCCTCCGGATTAATGAAGTTTTACCATTGCCCCCGCAACGAACCTGCTGTGTCTGGTAATGGGTAGTAACAGTACCCATGCTGGAGCAAGCCCCTCCTAGTGGATTCTAGAGGGGCTTGATGGTGATCGCTGACAAGACTTGAAATACTGCACTGTCTACTTTTCAGCCTCTTCAATACAGAGAATCTAGGAAGATTCACTGTTAGAAGTGGTTTACACGTCAAGCGATCGCTGCCGGGTTGTTTTATGAGTAGAGAACGGTGATGTTTACTCTTTCCTCTGAAACAACCCTCTCAATTGAGTGCCAATTGGCACTTAATTGAGGTGGGTCTTCATTAATCTCGAATTGTGCGATCGCGCTTCCTCAAGTTAATTTTTCGTTGGACAGGACTTCCTCATTAGAGGTGGGGAAATAAGGACGGTGCTGGTTATTTTGAAGAACAGACCATGAAGGGTTATGGCTCCCTACAGATATCTCCGCTATTGGAGAATCAGTTTAATTAGAAACTCCATTGGGCTGGGTAGACCACCCAACAACCGGCACTGAAGTGGGTTAGATGAGATGGTTACGCAAAACATTAATTACGGCTGGGCCACCACTTTTGGTTTTGGTTTTGGCTTGGGCTTTGGGGCGGAAGGAGTCCTACGGGGAGGGTGGGCAGCATCATCGCGCTGACGAGCTTTTGAAGCTTGCAGTCTTGCCTTTGCCACCTCAAACTTATCCTTCTTACCCGCTTTGAAGTATTTAGGTGGTTCAGCGCTAGGGATTGCTAAAAGGGAAACAAATTCAAAAGTATTTCGTTCACTGTTAAACCTAGCCTTTATCTGAACAAAGAAAGCTTTACCCTGAGTTTCTTTGTCTAACTTAGGGTTAAACCGGACTGGAGGCACAAGGGCATCTTTCCAGAACACAGGAAGGTGAGAAGCCTTCATGAAATTCACTTTTTTGTCCACCTCTGCCGATTTAATGAACTCAAGGCGTTCCTGATTGAAGTTCTTAAACACGGAAATGCATGGGATTCGGCAAACGGGAATGAACTGCCATAACCCGCAGAGTTTAAACTCCAAATCTTGCAGGTCACTTGAAACCCCTGTATTGGATTCAGCCGTTCCATGCTTCACAAAACCAACCAGTTGAAACGTGAGAGAGTATGGTTGTTTCCCGCCAGGATAATGAGTAATTCGGGGATAGACGATTAACTTCTGCTGAGAGATGCCAGTTGTCTCAATCTCTTTTTTGAGCGCTATGTAAGCCTGCTTGTGGGAGCTGGAATAATAGAGTGGATAGGTTTTTCCCCTGACACTCACAAAAGTTTTTTTCTCTTCAAAAGTGACCTCGACCGTGAGAATGCCCACCGCCTGGAAGAAAGCTGGCGGCGCATCAGGAGAAGAGGCACAAGGTACGCTTGGTTCCGGAGCTGGCTCCGAAGTTGTGGGAGAGTCGAAGGTGACAGGAACGGATGAGGTGTCAAGGGAAAGCTCTGACTCATCAACAGTCTGAGGCTCTACTGGCACAGGGGTTGATGCGGCATCATCAACAGGATTTTCGATAGATGCCGTAGTGGGTTGTACATCCTCAGGCTCTACTTTTTGAGGAGACGGCTGAACCGCAAGAATAGTTAATTCATCGGTAGGGGCTGTCTTCTTCTTCTGTGGACGTTTTTTGGTCATATTCACTCAGATAAAACTCGCATCTGTCGTAGAGAGCGTAACTCAGAACCCCGGAACGGATGAATTGAACTCATACTCGGCTTCAAGCGCTTGATGTAGAGCGTGTCCCTGTTGAAATCGACTAGCTCTCAGCGCAACGCCACTAACTCCGAAACTCGTCAACCATGCCGATAGGCAAGCAGAATTAGGGTAGCATCCCGATAGCCATGTCTCCCAATCCCTCGTGCTGCAAACATATTATCGATTGATGTGAGAGCATCGTCACCAGAATCAAAAAAGAGATGGCTTGCGAACTGCACCCAGATACTTCTAATAAAAGAAGGAGGCGCAGGATTATTGAAAATTTTAGTGCTAGAAGAAAGGATGCTTTCGTGTGAGTGCGATCGCATTCTGAATCAGTGCCAATTGGCACTTACTTTTTATCTACGCTCGTCTACTCATTTCTGTAACAACTGTTCCACCAACCCACTCACATCAGTAGCTCTCCTCTGTCGCTTAGATTTCCGCTCTTTCAATAACTCGGTCTGCACTTCCAAAAGTAAGTTGAGTGCGATATAGGCAGATATTTACGTGTAGTCAGGATTGCTTCTCCTACCTCAAGGTCTGCCAGGTTTTTGACACTTATCTATATTGGACGGTGCTGCTTCTGGCTCAACTGTTTCTGCTAGAGGTTCTTCCAGCTTCACACTGGTTCAGCCTTGGATCGGGCTTGACTCAGTGTTTACCCGAATAACTATATAAAGATTGTGTAAAGTCATATTCTCTACTGAAGTAGAGTAATGCTATAAGTTTAGTTTATGAATCCAACGTATTTCTGTTATTATATTGAGCCTAACAGTTGAAGAAAAGAAATGTAAATTTATTATTTCAATAGCGTTTCTTTTAAAATCGCTCTCGTCTTAAGACGAAATAGGTAGCTTTTCAGCAATGTGTTCCAAAAAATATCTTTTTAACCTGGTTTACATATATAAGTTTTCAGATGTTTCTAGTTTATGAATTTTCGATGAAGATTGTGCCGGGCCACTAGCAAACCTTAGAAAGGAGTGGGATTATCCATTTGAAAACTGTTTCAAAAGAATAATCCTAGTAAATTTAGCAGTCAAGCATTTAGTTTCTTTACAAAGAAACTAGGATTTGTTGTTGTTGTTTTTTCATTTAGCTTAAGTTTCCAAAAAAAGAGGACTAAAGAGATATATGGCTAATACTTTGTCTAAATTGGTTGTAGCTACCTGTGTCGGTACTACTTTGGCTTCTGTAATAAATACAAGTCCTGCTTCTGCTGTCCAGTTTAATTTTTCTGCGGAATTCCCAAAAGAAGGAAGTTCACCGGGGGGTATATTAACAGGAACTTTTAGTGCAAAGGATGTGGATAATGATAAAGCTATAACTGTAGGATTTGAACCAGATGTTGATTTAATTACTGACTTTTTTTTAGAGTTTAAAAGTAACAATCCGTCAGTTTTTCCCAGCTTTACGCAGAGCGGAGCCGAACTTTTGACGCAGGTGAATTTTGACTTAAACAATCCTCCAGGGAGCGGATTTGATTTTAACACTATAGGTGCTAATGTAGTAACTCCAAATTTTGGAGAAGTAAGTATTTCGTTGGGATCATTCGATCCAAAAACCTTTTTAAACGCAAGCTGCGATGATTGTGGTTTAGAGGGAATTGAGGGCGGAGTATTGACTTTCCAGCCTGTATCACAAGATGTTCCAGAGTCTAGCTCAGTAATTGGACTTATGGGCTTAACGCTCTTAGGTTTAGGAGGGCTTGCTAAGAAAAAGATAAAAGCATCATCTGCATTTAGATTTCATAGAAGTCAACCAGAGTAAGAAGGGGTTTAGATATAGACCTAATAGAACCTCAGCTTCAAGATTTTGGGGAGAGCAAGTGCTTATTACCATTTGCTCTCTAATTACTAAATACATTTTGTGAATTTGGTTACTGTTAAACGAAGAAAGACGACTAGACGAGTACAACTCTTAAACAATAAAGCTTTCACTTCAAAGTGACACAAAAGGGTTAGGCTGCTATCTGCGAGTGATCGCTAACCTAGTAATCTGACAGCGCATTGTCCTAGTGCCAATTGGCACGCCACTTTTTTTCGAGTCTTGGCAATTGGCTATGGCTACCCCAGCGCTCTGCGAGTGTTGCCAATTGGCACCCCGGCGTGCCTTCTCACCCGCGTTCATTGTTGATGGCAGTGAAAAGCAGCCGCGTCCCGATTATTTTTGATGAATCACCTATCTCATAGGTTAAGTGGATGATCGGAAAAATTAGGCAGTGCCAGGAACGCTCTTGCAAGACTTAAGAGAAA
>JBFLZA010000616.1:0-5555 GCA_040756535.1 Cyanobacteriota bacterium | reverse complement strand
TCACAGTGCGCTTCTGCCCGGACTTGAACCGTAGCCCCTAGTTGAACCCTGCCTAGCAAGTAGGGTCGGAAGCTTGGTGTTATTGCTCCAATGAAAGAGCAGCGAAAATACCCTTGACCGTAAACGCTTAGCGAAGCTCCCGCACTTCCTAAACGGGTATCAAAATTAATATCGGCTTTAGCATTAAGGATGACATTAATGGCAAAGTTCAAGCCGAAACTAATTAATCCTCTATAGATACCAAAGCGGAAGCCAGAAGTTAGGGTACCGCGCAGCAGCGGCCCGTATTGGTAGGTAATTCGCGTCTCCCAAGGCCACCCTACTTCTAGCAAAAAGCCGTTGCGATCGGCGAGAAACATCAAGCTGGTATCCACTTGATTGAGGACTTGAGCCAAGATAGGTGGTGCCTTGTCGGTCAGTTTGGGGTTCTTGATGGTGCGGAACAAGCCAAACACCTTTTCTTCGCGAGGCGAAATTGCGATCGCGCCCCGTGCCACGGGTTTTGTAAAGAACTGGGGTTGCTTGGTTTGCTCCGGCGAACAGAACAGCCACAGGTTAATGCCTGCAACAATATCCAAGTCTTGGTCGATCGCTAGAAGAATACTGCCAGCCAAGGGATGCTCGATATTCGGAGGCAGGTTCCCTAAAGTAATCTGTCCCGCAGCAACAAGCATCCAATTGACTCGTCCAGATGCTGAAGCAGGTGGATTAGGTACCCAAGACTCGATCCGACGCGGTTCGGGTAGCCCCTTGGGATTATCTACAAACTTCGTTAACCGCTTGGGCAGTGGTTCAGTCTTATCCTGAAGTCCATCCAGTGCCTGATTAATCCCCAAACCAATCCCCAAACTCCGTAGAAAGAAACCTGCAAACAGGGAGACTTCCAAGTCAGTTTCAAAGTAAATCGCCAGCGATGGAACTAATTCACCGCTCTGGGTTCTAGCCCGCGTGAGTTTGACCAAACCATTGAGCTTTGGTAAAGTGTCTGTTTCAATCGTTACAGCTCCACCAAATCCTGTTTCCTTATCATTATCAATCCAGTCCAGAACGCCTGCGATCTTAAAGCCACCCCCAACACTAAACCCAGCTCCAATGCGACTGAGCGAGAATTTTGGTGCCTTGCCTTGTTGAGGAGTGAGGGTGATGCCGCCAAATGTTAGTTGAGCATCGACACCGGGGAGCCGTTGTATTGTAATGTCTCCCAAAAGTTCAAATCCCATCTCGCTTTTGGGATTAAAGCGAATTCCCCGCAATTCAACTTTAAAGATGTTGGCAAATTCAAATTGTTTGGCAGGGAAGGAGATAGTTATTTCGCTATATTTCAAGCGCACGGGATTTAATTGTTCAAACTCAACCACAACCCCGTTGAATAAATCAGCTAGCGCCCCCATTTCACCAGCTGAACGACCCTTGGCTGGTTGGAATTTAATACTACCAGATACGTAGCCGCTACTGCTCCATTGATTGTTGATATATCTAGTCTCTAGGTGAAGAACCGTAATCTGGAACGTGGCAAACAGGGAATCAACATGGAATTCTGATAATCCTGTAATATCCAAACTACCAACTACAGCTAGAGATTTAGTTGCTTCATCTTGGGAAATAAATATGAAAAAGGTACCAACAGCATCATCGAAATATGTCAGTTGAGCTGATGCTTGCAAGCTTCCAGCAACTAATTTGCTCTGCCGAAATTCAATCTCACCAATTTTAGGTTCTTTGGGTTGGTTACTATTTCCGTTGTTTCGCTCGTCGGTTTTTTCAACTCCCTTAATCGTTAAGGGCTGCTTGAAACCCGTCTCCTTAGAGTCACCCAGCAAAACACTTTCAAGGCGCACTCCTCCCTTAAGGTCAAAGCCTGCTGTTCCTAAGGAAAATCGTTCCATCTCGAAGGTAAAGCGCCCTTCTTCAGATTGATTAATTTCTCCACTTTTAGAAGCGGGAATGCGTATGGCAATTTTAGATGGTGTTCTTTTCTGAGATTCATTCACATCCCAGGTGATTTTGGGATTACGTGGATCGGTGGAAAACTTGAATACTGTTCCTTGGGGAATATGGAGAGATAGCAGCCCCTCATCGAACACGACACCTTTGTTGTATTCGTTATTTGTAACTTCGAGCCAAATCTCTTCATTGGGTTTAATTCCACCCGATTTAAATGCACCCGACTGAATGCCTACATAGTTGTCTGAATCAAATTGAACAGCTTTCGCATCAAGTTTGGCTGCTTCTGCCCGGAAACCAAAGTTGCCTTCAGCTGAAAAAATTGATTTGCTCTCTTTGATCAAATCCTTGTTAACTTCTACTCCCTTAACCTCTACCTTGAGCAATATATTCAGCAGCCAACGATCGCCTTCCCGCCCAAAATTAACAGTAGGAGTAGGCGGCTTTGCAAAAGTTACTTGATATGGCCGCAATGCTCCTAATACATTGCCAGAAAACGCCTGTAATTTGCGATTTTCTTCTACATATAAGGTTGTGAGCAACTCAAACAATCGCTTATGAATGCTAGGATAAGACCCAGTCCAAAAAATCGGTCTTGGAATTGATTGCAACTCCTTCCTGACTTCTTCACTGAGTACACCAGAGCTAAGCTCGATCAACCAAGGCTTATCGTCATTTTTCCCTTCGTTGACTTTGCCCCACAGGTTATTGATAACTTTTTTATCAGCCTCAGCCAGAGCAAAGATATCGAGTAATAGAGCGATTTCATAATTTTCCTTAGGGAATGAAATAAACAGTCCCTCGAAGGTATCCAGAATTAACTTAGATGAGGTCAGCCTCAGCTGTGCTAGGGGAGAACCCAAGTCGATGGCAATGTCTGGAACCTCTAGCTCGACGCGCAAACGCAGTTTCCCCTCATTAAATCTAACTAGCAGCTCCAAACTTAGCTCTTTTGGAAGTTCCTTAAGAAAAGTTAACGGCAAAACATCCTGGAGTGCTTGTTGCACGGTTGCTTGAATAGCAGATAGGTCGAGTTTCCAGCGTTGCGGGTCTGTGGGTAAAGAGATAGTATCGTTAGGACTAATCGTGTAGACCTCTATTTCCTCTGCTGGAGTGTTAGGAGCATTGATTACTCGGCTTTTTTGAGCCTCTGGATTACCGCTTAGGGGAAATTCAAGGGCGATCGCTTCTCCAAGAATCGGCACTCTTAGCCCCACTTCCTCCTGAGTGCCGCTTTCATCTTTTAATACACTCAGGATAACTGCGGTAATTTTATAGTCTTCCCCATTCCCGCCAACAGCTTGGTCGTCTCGCTCTGCGAGCGCCAGCACACCAAATTCGTTACTGTTTGGTACCCTACTGAGACGAATTGCTAATTTTCTGGGTAGATGTGAGGCAAGCTTGGGGCTATCCAATAGAAACGTTCCTCGGCCTACCTGTAACTCTAATGAGCCATTTGACGGGTTGACAAATACATCAGCAGAGCTTAACTGGTAACCAGCCACATTGCTGCCCTTCGTCCATTGAGGCCACTTCACCAAATTGTTTAGGGCTTGGTTGAAATCTGCGGGCTTCAGTTGTTGGGCTTCATCAATTAGACCTTGAATCAAACTCTGCTCTTCTAGGTCTTTCCACTCAGCCAGAGGTTTAGTGAGATTAGCTCGCTTAAAGGCAGCTTCCAGCCTTTCGCCAACCTCTCCTTCATCGTTGATGATGTCTTTTGGAAAGCGCTGATACCACAAAAAGACGATCGCGATCGCTTGTTGTGAGGTATAAACATCCCTAAGTAGGGCGCGACGGTTGCCGAGATTCGGGATAGTCTCCTTACGCCAGGGAGTTTCCAGGAGTTCCCGCAGGCGAATCCGTGCCATGTCCCACATCGCACTACGATAGCCCTTAAGGGTACGCGCTGCCATGATAAAGCGGTAAAACCAGTGCCAGGTGCCAAAATAGTTTGTGATCGCCTCAGGCGTTAGGAGGACAGACTTGTAGCTGCCATCCTCCGTTTGAACTGCAAACGAAGCCGTATAACTGCGCTGGCTCTTACTATAGAGGGCAGCACCACTCCCTCGCCCCCACTTATCAACCCAATCTTTATCTGCCTGAATGCCAAAGACTTCAAACGCTTTGTTGAATACGATCGGGTCTTTATAACGAAAGTATGCCAGAAAGGCAAACAAATCTTTGCCATCACCACCGTCTTGCAGATTGAACAGTCCAAAGGCGGGGATGATACGGTCATACGCCTTCATACTGTCAAAAAAGCCAAAACTCTCCTGTCCAGAAGCAGCTTCAGCAACAGCACGCACGATGAGAAAGGTAGATCGTTCCGCTTCACTCAATTGGGAGGCAGTTTTGCCTATCAGTTTGGATGGCAACATCTCAGCTTCTTGCCAACAGTGCTGATATTGCTCAGTTCCACCCTGTTCCAGGTTGAGTGTCCTTGGTCCCCCTGGTTGCCTGGTAAAAACAGCTAGGTCACTAACTCGCTTGCGAACTGTATATTCTTTGTTGTTTCCACTATCGGTGATAATCCAGCTAAGATTGGGTTCGTCAGTGGCAACCGTGGCTGAATTCGAGAGCGCGATCGCAGGGGTAGCATTGGCAAACTGCTTGCGCCATTCCTCGGACAGTTTCCCGTCATTGTTATCTAATCCTGCTTGCAATTTTAGATCAACGGTAAACAGAAACGTTCCCGGTGCAAAATAATGTCCCAATTCAAACAAGTCATTCGGCTTGCGGGGTGAGGTCAACTCCTCTGTATAGTGCTGAGAAAAGTCCCTAACAACAATTTGTAGATTTTCGGTTTGAATATCGTTGTAGAGCCAAAGATTATCTTGCCGAGCGAGAGAGCCGAGCAGCGGCTGATTCCCTTTCTGTTTGGAAAAAATCACGACTGGACAGCGCCAACTGTTTTTTAGCCAATGCTGAATTAACTCTGCTGTCCGTGCGTTGACTACGCCACTTATTGGTTTATTTTTTTCATATTTATTAGTATTAAGTTCTGGCTCTTTTTGAAGGTTGTCTACATAGCGATCGCCGTCTTTCGATATCTGTTTGGCAATCCGATCCAGTTTGGCGTGAATTTGAAATTCTCGGACGGCACATTCTGTCGTGAGGTCAAAGACTCCTCGTTCAGCTTTGGTAACAATCAAGAAGCCTAACTCTCTAAGGTCTTCTTGCAGTTGTTGTATATAACCTTTTTCACCAGTTACTACAGAGCCTTTCTGACCTCCGTAGGTAAAATCGACATCCCGATCTCCACGCTGGAGGGCGTATCCACCGTAGGGCAAAACCATTATGATTTTCTCCGTCAATGCTGAGCTATGAAACGAGCCTGATGACTGTAGTTATTGATAGCGTTAATGCTGCCTCGCTGACAGGTAGTTCCCTGTGACGTAAGTTGTATGGATATGCCATCCGCCCCCTTTTTTTTAGGAGGGTATTAGTGGGAGCCATTTCAAGCTCAACACTATTTCGCTATCAACACCCTGAGCTTTGTCCACGGAGAGCGAGTGTATTACAAATTTCCGTGAAAGTGCATTACTGAAATTTACACCCTATCTCCTTATTCGGCTAGGTTTATTGCAAATCGTTTATAAAAAGTAAAG
>JBFLZA010000615.1:0-5556 GCA_040756535.1 Cyanobacteriota bacterium | reverse complement strand
CTTCCCGCTTTATCTGATCATTCTACAGTTGTGACTGCAAGAAGAGGACTAAACGTCCAACAATTCGCTTCCAAAGGGGTCGAGAACGCCAATCGGTTATACTGACAAGCTTACTGCGGTCAAAGCCGGTGAGGAACAAATTCTCGATGTGTTGCACCATCTGCGGCTCACTTGTGGAAATATTTAGCTCATCATTATGGAAGAAACTGCGTGGATCGAAGTTGGCAGAGCCGGTACTCACCCATTGATGATCAATGAGTAAGCTTTTAGCGTGTAGCATACTCGGTTGATGCTCATAAATTTTGATTCCTGCTTTCAGTAAGCTGCCGAAAAGCTCAACAGAAGCGTAGTAAACTAATTTCTTATCATTGTGGGGGCCGCAAGTCAGGATACGCACATCAGTTCCCATCTTCTTAGCGCTAATTAGAGCTTCACAGGATTGATAATCGGGCAAAAAGTAAGGACTGGAAATCCAAACTCGCTCTCTTGCTGCAAAAATATTGGTGGTAAAGAGAGCTCTGATCGAGGAAGAGCGAAAAGAAGGGTCTTCACCTGGAGTTACTAGAATTGTTGGGTCATCTGATGCATCGGGATGAAAGTTTTCTACACTGAGGTCAACTGTACCCCCGGCAAATGCCCAGTGCTGCATGAACATTCCCTCCAGAATTGACACAACAGCCCCTTCTAAGCGAAACTCAAGATCAAACCAGGGAGCCGTATCACCGAATTTTTTCTGTCCGTCCCAAAAATCAGAAATCCCCGCACCTCCGATTAAGGCAACTTTGCCATCAATTAAGAGCAGTTTCCGGTGGGTACGTCCAGCATAATCAAAGGGTGCTTTCCAACTAAAGGGTTTGAAGAAGCGCACTTTTACACCCGCTGCCTCTAATCGCTTCCAGTACTTTTTGGGTAATTTCTTCGTTCCATAATGATCGACGACGAGTTGTACTTCGACACCAGCAGCCGCTCGTTCGGCAAGTGCAGCAGCAAAGTCATTAACGCGGCGTCCCGGAGTCATGAAAAATGTCTCAAAGTGAATGGAGCGTCGAGCGCTTTGAATCGCCTCTAATCGTGCTGGTTGAATCTTATCCGCCTCAAACCAAAAACCCGTTACGCGACCTGTTGTGCCTAAAGAATTGGATAAACTTGCTAAAGCAACAGCAAAGCGGTTTTCATCAGGCTTGGGGACATTAATAGCTCTGTAGTCAATGTAATCGCGGAAAGCTCCCCGAAAATAGAAGACGACGAGTAGGATGAACGCGATGATCAGGATGACTGCGCCAATCCACCCAAGAATGGTTGTGAGTAGCTGCATCGTGCAATACCTTTAGCTTGACTCTATGACTGGAGGGAAGCGGTAGAGGAAACACCTAGATATTAAAATGGCAAGCGTTCGCTTAGAAAAGATTACTCGTAAATTTGAAAATGTCACGGCGATTGAGGACATTACCTTTGAAGTGCCGGATGGGCAGTTTTGGGTATTAGTGGGCCCTTCCGGTTGTGGGAAATCGACGATTCTGCGAACTATTGCGGGACTGGAATCGGCAACTGAGGGCAATCTCTTTATAGGAGATGTTTTGGTGAATGATGTGCCAGCGCGGCAGAGAGATGTGGCGATGGTGTTTCAGAACTACGCTCTATATCCTCACATGACGGTGGCGGATAATCTTTCTTTTGGGTTGCGGATGCGGAAAGTGGAGGCGAAAACGATCGCCCAACGGGTGGAGAGGGTGGCGAGAGTACTCGATATTTCCCATCTGTTGGAGCGCTTGCCTAAGCAGCTATCTGGAGGGCAGCAGCAGCGAGTGGCATTAGGGAGAGCGATCGCACGGGAACCTCAAGCTTTTTTGTTAGATGAACCCCTATCCAACCTTGATGCTCAATTACGAGATGATACTAGAGCCGAATTAAAGCAGTTGCACCATCGGTTGGGTATTACCACCATCTATGTTACTCACGACCAAGTGGAGGCAATGACCCTCGCTGACCAAATTGTCGTACTCGATCGCGGCCGAATTCAACAAATCGGTGAACCTCAAGATATCTATGCTAAACCTGCAAATCGGATGGTGGCAAAATTCTTGGGTAATCCACCGATGAATGTTTTTCCAGCAACTTACACGGGTGAGGGGTTTCAGGTGTGTGATCAATTTTTGCTTTGTCCAACTGCACTTCAAGCTCAGCTACAACTTACCCAAGGACAAACTGTGGATTTGGGGATGCGCCCGGAACATATAGCGATCGCAGGATTGACCCAGTACAAAGATACAGAGGGCAAACAGAAGAATGGTCAACTAACAATAGAGGTAAATGTGGTTGAACCGTTGGGGCGGGAGACATTAGTTCGGGGGTGTTTACCAAAGTCGGAAGTACTGTTGGATATTTTGACCTGTTCAGATTGGCGCGGGTATCCGGGCGAGCGCATCAGCGTACAACTTGATTTCAACCACTTGTTTATCTTTGACCCTAATACTGGTGATGCTCTCTATTCCTAAAAGTAGATGAATTTTGCCAATTTCCCTTGTTTAAATTTCCTAATTTCTGATTTTAAAGTAGGGATAATAAATAGCTATTTCTAGACGACATATCTTATATGATTGCCCAAATCTCTACCTTTGGCTTAATGCTAAATCTTTCTATAGCGATAGGCTTCTATTCCAGTAAATTTTTACTGTGGAGATAGTCCTCTACAACCTCCCTACTCCATCCATGCTAAAACTTATTAAGTTAAGTGCAGCTCTTTCTGTCGCTGCCGTAATTGCATCTCTCCCTCAGGCTGTCTTTAGCCGTCCCTTGTCTCAATCTTCTGGCTACCCAGTTACGCGAAATTCAAACGCAGGTAGCTTATTTTGTTATATGCGAACGCAGCGAGGTGTTGTTCTCAATTTAGAGAACTTGTGTACGGCTGATGATGGATCTGGTAGCGGTAATAGGGCAACCAATGCCACTTCTAACCCTGCTGCTAATCCTGGGGCTAATCCTGGGGCTAATCCTGGAGCTAATCCTGGGGCTAATCCTGGGGCTAATCCTGATGCTAATACTAGGGTTTATAGATTCATCGGCACTCCCGGCGGGGATACTACTCTCAACGGGGCAAATACTGGAGTCAATGGCAATCCCAACAACACCAACTCTAACTTAGGTGGTGTAAACAATAATACCAGTGTGAACGGCACCAACCCTAACACTACTACCAATTTCAACGGCCCAAATCCTGGTGTTAGTAGCACGGGAAGCGGCACCAACCCTAACACTACTACCAATTTCAACGGCCCAAATCCTGGTGTTAATAGCACGGGAAGCGGTATTAACCCTAACACCACTACCAATTTCAACGGTACAAATAGTGGTGATAATAGCGCGGGGAATGGCACTACCACTAGCACCAATAGCCAACAGCGAAATGGGACAGGGCAATGATTTTTACCTAGCTCATTAGTTAGCTATTGAAAAACCACTCAAGCAACTCTTTATCAAATAGCTCTGGCTCTTCAAACTGAGGCGCATGACTGCTCTTCTCAAATATGCGGATAGTAAGATTACTGAACTTGTCTCTTACTCCTTCCCACATATACGGGGGTGGAACGAGGTAATCGTAGCGACCAAGAGCAAGGAACACAGGTGCTTGTAACTTATCTAAGTTCTCAGTAATATCGATGTCCCGAAAAACCTCACCCCAGACATAATCAAACATAGTCATATTGACTTCTACACCTTCCCACAGTTTTGTCGCATCGTAGTTGTAGTCAAACCACATTTTGGGGCCCATGAGAAGGCAATAGGTAATAAAGGCTTTCTCAGGTGCAGCTTCGATTTCTTGAGGCAACCTCGCCAGGTTTTCAGCAAGAGCTGCTTTGCGCTCAGGACAAACCGAGTCATTCAGATATCGTTGGGCAGCAAGATGCCCTTCAGGCGAGTAATTCGGCCCTACATTCATCATTACTACATGAGACACATTGGCAGGATATTTCTTGGCATACTCCAATGCCATAAATGCATGACCTGAATGACCAATAATAATAATCCTGTCAAATCCTAACTCTTTCCTAACCCGTTCAATATCATCAACCAGTGAGTCTAACTGGTAAAAAGAGGTGTCTTTACAATCATTCTGAGGTGAAAAACCTCGATGATCGACAAAGACCAACTTTAGGCTGTTACGAAGATTGGTAGAAAACGTTCTTGAGTAATACAGTGAACTTCCCACCACGATGGTAGGAAGTCCGTTACCTTCAACAATATACTGGAGCTTAAAACCGCTTGAATACACATGGTCGGTTAAAGACATATTCTTACTAGCACCAATCAACACGAAAACTAACGTTGCTGACTTGAAAATAGCAGGGGAGCAGGGGAGTAGGGGAGCAGGGGAGAAAGATTTTCATGTGTCTTGGTGTACGCGGTTCATGAGCGACTACTTAGCTACCATATATGCGCTGACCGCTACCGGGTAGAAGTGTTAGCATCCTTGGGCGGATACGTTGCCCGACGGTAACTTGAATATCTCCATTCCAGTCTTCGATAGAAAGAACTTTATCATCAGAGCCTTCATAGTCATAGTATTGACAGCGCTCTGCAGTTCGTCTTAAAGTTGTGCCGATGCGAGTCATGGTTGCTACGCCCGATTCAATGCAGCGATAGGTTTCACCACAAAACGTTAGCTGCTTGGGGGGTTCCCTGCCAATGTCGAGTTGATTGGTGGGTTCTAGTAAGGCGACTTCAACACGGTCATCTTCATCGACTGAAAGCCAACTAATGCGATCGCCATCTTGGAGTAAATACTCATACCAAGAGTATTCACCAACATTATAGGTAAGGCGTCCTTCTACTACCCAATCTGTATCCATATACTGCACAATATCGCCCACTTCTAGCGTAAAGACTGTGCGCTCCTCTGGTGGCAGATGTCGAGGCCTGCTACCTGACAATGCTCCTCGTTGCTGAAGCACTACCAAGCCAACGCCGATAGCCACAATAGCGATAATTCCAATCCAAACCAATACCATAAAACCTCCGAGAACCAACTGGGTTAGTAAGCAGCCCAGCGTTGATCAGACTGGTAGCGTACAATGACGGGGTGAGAGAGGCGATTAACCTCGACATCCCGGATTTCAACATCCCCAGGCAGTTGAAACAAGTTCTGCATAACTGATTCGGTGAGAAAGCGAGTTTGTACCGGGAGTTTCAGAGTGCTTGACTCAATCGGCGTTCTCGCCGCTAACACAAAACCCCAAGGCCCAAAACTAGGAACATCTACTACATAAGGATGTACTGATAGTCCAACCTGGGAAAGCGTAACCGCAATACAGCTAAGAACATTTGGAGCAAAAAAGGGGCTAGAGGCTTGTGTGACAAAGACACCCTTTTGGGCAAGTCGTGGTAACAGCCGTTTGTAGAAGCCTTCGGCATAAAGTTTGGCAATGATTTCCCGGTCTGGGTCAGGAAAGTCAGCAATAATTACATCAAAGGTTTCATTCAGGGCTGGTGCGGCGAGGAAGGCATCGGCGTTTAGCACCTCAACACGGGAGTCATTCAACGATCCAGCATTCGCTGCTA
>JBFLZA010000614.1:0-5601 GCA_040756535.1 Cyanobacteriota bacterium | reverse complement strand
CTAACTCAGCGTTATGTTGTAAGTGAGCTGCTAGAGATTGACTCACTCTCAGCCGATCCTCTGGGTGTAAAAGCTGACAAAAGAGATCGTAGCTAGCCTGGACTTCGGTCGCTGAAAAGCCGGTAATTTCATAGAGGCGGTCATTACAATAAATTTGGTGAGTATCAATGTCCCAGTCCCAAATCCCATCATTTGACCCTTCGAGCACCAAGCGGTAGCGTTCTTCGCTTTCACGTAACCGTTCTGTTGCCCGTGCTGCCTCCTTTTCAGCTCGATAGATCCGAACAGCATTACGCACGCTGCGCGAGAGCGTTTCTGAGGAGAGTTTGCTTTTAGGAAGATAATCTGACGCCCCTGCTTTCATCAGTTCAACGGCTGTTTGCTCGTCTCCCTGACCGGTTAAAACGACTAAAGGCACCTTACTCCCAGTTCCCCGTACTTCTTGAACCAGGCTCAGTCCGTCGCCATCGGGCAGGCGATAATCGAGTAAAACACAGTCAAAACCATCAAAATTCTGTTGATGCAGGGTAGCGATCGCGCTTTTGCAGTCAACCGCTGCTGTGATTTGTGCGCTCGTACCAGACGCTTTGAGCGCTCGGCCCACCGCCATGCGATCCACTTCATCATCTTCTACTAGTAAAATTTTTATAGTCTCTTCCATAATGAGCTAAAGATGCATGAGCTTTTCGCTCTTAGCTGTTGGCTCCTAGCCATCATTGTGAGAAATCTTATCAGTATTTGTCTTGAGCCTATGGGCAGGTTTCTTCTCTAGCAGCAATAAAGGCGATCGCATTCACAGAAGGCGACCCCGTTTATTAGCTCCTTTGAGAAAGCAGTGTCTTCTCAAAGGCTATCGCTTGTTCTGTATTCTACGGCATTTCATTCAATGTCCAATATTTAGTCAGCGTTGCCATAGCTTCCACAAATTTAGCAAAAGTTACTGGCTTGATAATATATCCTGCGACATTGAGGTTATAGGCTTCTACTTTATCTTTGTCCTCATTGGAGGTGGTCAGTACGATCACTGGGAGGACTCGAAGTTCCGGATCGGCTCGTAACTCCCGCAAAAACTCAATTCCACCCATTTTGGGCATATTGAGATCGAGCAAGAGCAGTTTCCGCGAACCTGGCAACCGCTTAGATAGTTCCTTGCTCCGCAACAAAGCTAATGCCTCTACACCATTGGTTGCCACGTACAGTGGATTCTTGATGTTGTTTTTCTTAAATGCCCGTTTTACGGTCATCACATCCACATCGTCGTCATCAATTAGGAGAATACTGGTTTGTTTATCTTCCATACCCTAAGCCTCCCGTCCCATGGGTTGTTTTGGCCAGGTAAAACGGAACGTTGCTCCTTGATTTTGAGCTGATTCTACGGTAATTATTCCTCCTTTATCTTCAATAATTTTTTTCACAATTGCCAAACCAACCCCCGTGTTTTCTACCTTGTCTCTGGGTTCTAAAGTTTGAAACATTACAAATACTTTGTCATGAAATTCGGGGGCGATTCCTAGCCCATTATCGGTAACAGCAAATTCATAACAATTGGCGTATTCTTGTACGGAGATCACAATTTGCCCATCAGGTCGAGGATTATGCTTAATTCCATTACTGATGAGATTGGCAAATACCTGCTCCAGGGGCAACCGCTCAGTCCAAAGCGTGGGCATTTCTGGCATTACCGTGATGGTAAATTTTGGTGGAGGTGCCAATGAGTCAATCACCTCTGCTAATAACGTCTCCATATCCACCCGTTCCAATTCTGTGCGTAGACGGCCAACACGGGAATAGTTTAACAATCCATTAATCAAGGCTTCCATTCGATGCACACGACTCCGCAGCAAGTCCATTTGGTGTCGCGTATCTTCGGTTAAGTGTTCTTCCAGGTCTTCTGCGATCCACTGAGCGAGGTTATTAATCGCTCTTAAGGGAGCTTTAAGATCGTGAGACACAATATAAGCAAATTGGTCGAGTTCGGTGTTGCGCTTCTCCAGATTCGCGGTCGTTTGTGTTAACACATTTGTGAGTCGCGCCAATTCATCAGCACGAGTTCGCAACGCTTCTTCTGTTTTTTTGCTTTGTGTGATATCTTGCATGACCGTGATGCCAGCAAAAACGTCTCCGTCTTCATTGGTAACAGGCAGCACATGAACGCAGTAAAGGCACTCACCGAAGAAGATTTCCGTAACCGTCATTTTGCCTTGCAAGGCATCCCGATAGATTGGCTCTAAAATTTGAGTGATTTGGGGCGGGAAGGTTTCCCCAATCGTCTTCCCTGTCAGCATCTGGCTGTTTAAATTTACGGTCGCCAACGCTGTTCCTTCCGCGATCGTGTATCTTAGCTCTTGGTCAAATAAAAACACGGCTCCATTAGGGAAGTTCTTCGCCAGCGTGCGATATAATTCTTCGCTTTTTCGTAAAGCGATCTCAGCTTGCTTGCGTTCAGTAATATCTTGGTTAATTTCCAAAAACGCTACTGGCTCACCCATTTCGTCTCGCTGCAATGTCCAACCGCTCTTGACAACAACACGGGTACCATTCTGTCGGGACTGCAAGAGTTCCCCAGTCCAATACCCTTGTTGAAACAAAGCTTCTTTAATTTCTGCTAACGGTTGAGGAAATTCAGTATTGAGAAGGAAGTGAATCGATTGACCTACGGCTTCGATGGCTGAAAATCCGTAGAGTCGTTGCGCCCCTTGATTCCAATACGTAATCGTGCCGTTGAGGTTGAGTACCATAATTGTGTCATTCGCTAAATCCAACAACTGAGCTTGTTTGAGCAGCGTTTCCTGAGCTTGTTTGCGCTCAGTGATGTCACGCACGATCACAATAAACAGAGATTTATTGTCTAGCGGCATTTCGCTAATGGCAAACTCCATTGGAAAGAGTTTTCCATCTTTTCGGCGTCCTACTGTCTCTTGCTGTAGACGTAGCTTGTCCTGATTTTTCCCTACTAAAGCTCTCATCACTTGACCGCTATCCTCTGAAAACAGCTGGTCCATTAGCCGTTGTAGATGTTTACCGGGCAGTTCCGAAGCTTCATAACCAAAGATGTCTAAAGCGGCAGCATTCGCTGACTGAATGTAGCCTCGCTCATTGAGGATGATGATGCCATCAACAACACTGTCAAATACGGTTTTTAGGTAGATATTGCTATCGCGCAAACGACTTGCTCGCTCTGCCAGTTCCTGATCTAATTGCTTGAATAGGTACAAGGCTGCCCCAGATGCCATCAAACCCGCTCCCAAAGCGCTCCATTGGACAACGGTTGTCACCTGCCGCCACCACTCCGCTTGCTTTTGGCGATCGCGTTGCCAACGTTCTTCTTGCTCGGAAAGCGCTTCAATTTCCCGGCGCAACTCATCCATGTTTGACTCACTCTTGAGCAACTGGCTTGTCATCGTGGGCGAACCTCCAGTTGTCGGCCCTTGTAGGTTGCTCGTCCTGAGAATCTCCTCTAAAAGCAGGACTTGTTGCTGGGCTAATATGGGAATTTTTTGGAATTGTTGGCGCTGTGAAGGTTGGAAGAATACATTGGCTTTTAAGGCCTCAATCGCCTCAGGAAGTTGTTTCTTTGCCATTAAATAAGGTTCGAGTAATTCAGGACGCCTTGTGAGCGCATAGCCTCGAACACCGCTTTCCGCATTAGCTAATGCTCTGAGCAAGCGATTGATTTGGGTAAGCCTTTGCTGACTTTGTTGTTCCTGCCTGCGTGCTGCAACAACTTGAGAGCGCAGTCCGGCAATGACAAAAATGGAAGCGAATAAACAAATAGCTGGAATCGAGATAATTAAAGCGCCTCGGTAGGCAACTGATAAATCGGGTCGGAGTTTACGCCGAGTGAGCGAAATGTTCCAAGCGTCCATAGCTATTGGTGTTGAGGAAAAAAAACAAGGAGAAGGGCGAAAGGATTGATTCATCATCTCCCTTTTCCCCTTCCCCTTAACCCTGGCTTTACGATATGCAATCCGTGAGCAAGACAGCTTACCCTGGTCAAACTTGGCTTAATCGTTTGGGCCAGGTGAAGTAAAATGTGGCTCCCCCATCATCATGAGATTCCAAGCGGATAGTACCTCCTTTCCCTTCTACAATTTTTTTAGCGATCGCCAAACCTACCCCTGCACTCTCTACCCTATCTTTGACCTGCAAAGTCTGAAAGATACCAAACACTCGTTCGTGAAACTCAGGCGCAATTCCCGCCCCATCATCGGTTACAGCAAATTCATAAACGTCCGGTTGCTCCTGAACACTGATTTTCACCGTTCCTGCCGTTGAAGGGTGATGTTTGATGGCATTATCAATGAGATGAATGAAGACTTGTTGAAGGGGTAAGCGTTCCGTCCCCAGCACTGGCATTCCGGGCGAGATCTCACAGGTGAATTCGGAAGGAGGATTGAGGGTGTTAATAACGTGAGTTAACAAAGCCGCAACGTCAATGCGTTCTGGATCAGAGTTGAGCCGTCCTGCACGAGAATACTGCAATAGTCCCTCAATCAGAACTTCTAAGCGGCGAACTCGCCCACGCAGCAATTGCAGTTGGTGTAAGTTTTCTTCATTCAATTGATAGCAGATATCTTCTTCGATCCACTCCGATAAGTTAGCGATCGCTCGTAGTGGTGCTTTGAGATCATGAGAGGCGATATAGGCAAACTGGTCAAATTCACGGGTGCATTTTTCTAAGGCTACCGTCGTTTGGGCGAGTTGAGATTGAACCTTGTCAACCGCTGCATCGGCTTGCTGATACTGAATCGCTGCCGCTAAAACGTTAGCGACTGATTGGAGAAAATCAACCTCACTGCGCGTCAATACCCGTTGCCTACTTGTGTAAGCTGCCAACACGCCAAAGGGTCTGTTTTTTTGGGGAGCAGGGGAGGCAGAGAGAGATGAGGAAGATGAGGAAGGAAGTTGTTGTGAAATATTGGTAACTCCTCCTCCTTCCGTGTCTGGGTGATCCCATGTTCCCCCTACTCTTACCGAGGAGGCTTCGGGAATAATGACGCTCATCCCACTCATAATGTTGTGGTCGTGGAGTAAGGGCGAACCCAGAAAGCGACTTTCGCTGCTTAGGTCTTCTATAACTACAGGTTGACGGGTTTGCAGGGTATAACCCGCTTGTGTATTGACATTTGCGTCAATTAGTGTGTTTCCCACCAAGCCTTCGCGCCAGCCTACACCTGCTGTTAGTTTCAAAGCGTTACCATCGGGCAGTAATTCCAAGACTTGGCAATATTCTACTTGCAGCGTTTGGGCAACGAGGGAAGCCGCCTTGTCCATCAGTGTAGAAATTGGGGTGGCTGATATTGCCTGCTGACTCAGTTGAGCGATCGCAGATAAGGAGTGAATCCGAGATTGGAATTCAATCTCTGCCTGCTTGATGGGGGTAATGTCAACCATTAAACCGCGACGCTTGTGTATGCGGCCTTGTTCGTCTTGCACCACAAAAGCGCGATCGCGCAGCCAGATCACCCGATTATCTGCCCGTCGGCACCGATACACCAGCTCATAATCTCGACCCTGAACCCTTTGCTTGTGACATAGTGCCACAGTCCACTCCCGGTCTTCAGGATGAATGACATTCATCCAAAAATCAGGTTCGTTGAG
>JBFLZA010000613.1:0-5605 GCA_040756535.1 Cyanobacteriota bacterium | reverse complement strand
CATCGTTAAGGAGTTTCCTGTTCCCTATTCCCTGTTTCTCCGTAATTTTACGGTAATCAATCAACGCTTAGTTCCAGGAATTCCGTATTTTCCCGGACAACAGCTTTGGAAAGTAGTGTGACAATGAAAAGATCGATTTCCAAGGGCAAGCGGTGAGAATGAACAGTCCCGCACAACACAAAAAGGGAAAGCATCGGAGTCCAAAAATCTGGACAGTTGAGAAGAAAACCCTGACAGGGCTGGGAGTAGCTTCCGCAATCTTGCTCAGTATCAATGCTCTTTCTTACTGGAGCGTCATCAAAAATAAAGAAGCTTCTGATTTGGTGACTCAAAGTCGGAAGCGTGCCCAGAAGCTGGAAAGTGTCCTTTCTACTCTGAAGGACGCCGAAACAGGTCAAAGAGGTTATTTACTCACCGGGCAAGAATCTTACTTAAAGCCATATAACATAGCCGTTAAGACAATTGCACAACAAATTAAAGAACTAGAGAAATTAACGGCAGCATATCCTTCCCAACAGCAACAGATAAAACGTATTGAACCTCTAGTTGTTGCTAAGTTGGCTGAATTAAAACAAACAATTGATCTAAGGAAAAATAGAGGCTTTGATGCGGCAGTAAAAACGGTTTTAACCCATGAAGGACAACAGCTCATGGAGCAGATTCGTGAGCAGTTCCAGCAGCTACAAGTTGAAAACAACCAGCAATTTCAGCAAAGGTTAGAGAGAAGAGAAAAGGATACCCGCCGATTACAGTACATCCTTTCGGGAGGCATCCTTTTAAATTTATTGGCTTTTTATTTGGTGTATCGTGCCATCCAACAAGAAATGATTAAACGCAGGCAAGCCGAAGCTTCATTGCAACAGCTCAATGAGGAGCTAGAATATCGAGTACAAGAGCGAACCGCCCAACTCAAAGACGCCAACGCTAATCTAATTCGTTCTAACCAAGAGCTAGAACAGTTTGCCTACGTTGCCTCCCACGACTTGCAAGAACCATTACGGGCGGTAAACAGCTACGCTCAACTTCTGGCACGGAAATATCAAGGTAACCTTGATGCTAAAGCCGATAAGTACATCAACTACTTGGTTGAGGGAGCTACTCGAATGCAGCAGTTAATCAACGACTTGCTGGAGTTCTCACGAGTGGGGACGCGGGGTAAGGAGTTGGGGCTAATAGACTGCGAAAAGTTACTGAGCCAAGTATTGCAGAATTTAAAAGTTGCGATCGCCGAGAACAATGCCGTAATCACTCATGATTCCCTACCAACAGTGATGGGGGATGAAACCCAACTCCTTCAGTTATTCCAAAATCTGATCAGCAACGCCATTAAGTTTCGCCGCGAAGAACCTCCACAGGTACATATCTCGGTGCAGCAAGGAGAAAAAGAGTGGAGATTTGCGGTTCGGGATAACGGCATTGGTATGGAATCAGAGTACTTCGATCGCATTTTTACCATTTTCCAACGCCTGCACAGCAAGAGCGAGTATCCTGGTACAGGAATTGGTTTAGCCGTTTGCAAGAAAATTGTAGAGCGTCATGGAGGACGCATCTGGGTTGAGTCACAACTCGGAAGCGGTACAGGATTTTATTTCACCCTCCCACTTTCATAAGCTGTGCCAGATCTAGTTCTCTCGTTTCTTGGCGGAGCCACGAAACGCTACCATAGAGGCTCTGCCTGTTGCTGTAATTCCGAAGTCGCTTTTACTGGCGGGAAGGCGGTTCTATGAATTCATATAAAATTTCATCCGGTTCATCCTCCGCCTCTTCAAAACTGCTATCCCCAAACGTGTACTCGCTGTTACCCGTAGGCACTGTTTTTGCTCCTTCAGTTGGGGGGGAACTAGCGATGATTTGACTGAGTTGTACAACTTGCAGACTCAGGTGAGCCACTTTTTTCTCCAGCGCCTCCAATTGCTCTACAGTGGCGTAGCGTTTGAGCACATTATTCTTCTCAAAGAACTGAGTCAATATTTTGACGACAGCATCAGAGGGTTCCTCAATTTCTTGTTGCTCTTGATAAGCAATGAGGGTTTGGTAAATAGACTCTGGTAGGTAGACGTTAACAAGTTTTTTGGGATTAGTCATAATGCAATAAGTTACAGTTGTAGGATGGACATCGCCCACCATTCTCTCTGTGCTTGGATTACAAGATTTTGGTAGACTCCTGCCCACCCTACGTTTAATTTTGTCTTATTTGGTGCAAGTTATTTCTTGGCGCAATATTTCAAGGGAGGAAGGGTAGGGATTGTGATAGGTGAAGCAAATGTAGCTGGTTCCCCATTGGATTTTCGCTTGCTGTTTGAGTCGGTACCGGATGCGTATTTAGTGCTGACACCGGATTCCCCAAGGTTCACCATTGTGGCAGTTAGCAATGCTTACCTGCGGGCAACTAAAACTCAACGCGAGGAAATTCTGGGGCGCGGTATCTTTGAAGTGTTCCCAGACAACCCTGACGAGCCATCGGCAACCGGAGTGCAGAATCTGCGGCGATCGCTACAAACAGTACTTCAGAATCGAAACATGGATGCCATGGCGATTCAAAAATATGACATTCCGCGCCCAGATTCAGAAGGAGGTGGGTTTGAGGAACGGTACTGGAGTCCAGTGAATTCACCTGTATTAGGAGCAGACAATGAAGTTGCCTATATTATTCATCGCGTTGAAGATGTAACCCAGTTCGTTCAACTTCAACAACAGCAGAACGAACAACACCAAGAGAATCAAGCGCTGCGAGTTCGCACTCTGGCAATGGAAGCGGAACTCTACTCAAGGGTTCAAGCGTTGAAGGAGGTCAATACTGAGCGCCTGCGTGTCGAAGACGAACGCAAGCAAGCCGAACAACGCTTGCAACTCTATGCAGATGTTGTCCGAAATGCTCAGGTCGGGATTGTGGTTTGGCAACTAGAAGACCTCAACAATCCAGGCTCCTTCCGACTGTTAATTGCCAATCCCAGCGCCTCAGAAGCGACTGGCATCAATTTTGAGCAGTTAATTGGAACGACAATGGCTGAACATTTTCCCATGCTGCTGCAAACACCACTGGTGCAGCACTACATGGATGTCATTCGCACAGGAGTTGCCCTCGATTTAGGAGAAGTTCCGTACAGTGAGGATGGCGTTACCACAGGTATTTATACCTTGAAGGCATTTGGGCTACCCAACCATTGTTTGGGATTGGCGTTCGAGAATATTACAGCACGCAAACACACAGAAGCTCAGTTACGAGAGAGCCAGCGCTTAAGGCAGCAGATTGCTGAAACTGTGCCGGGAATTCTATTTGTGTACGATGTGCTCGAACAGCGGAATATTTATGCCAATCGCCAAATTACAGATTTATTGGGCTATACGCCTGAGCAAGTTGAGGCAATGGGAGCAGACGTTATTTCAAGGCTCAGCCATCCAGACGATTTAGCGGGCATAATCGCTTACTTTGAGGAATTTCGTTGGGTGCCAGAGGGGGCAGTTCGCGGACTTGAGTACCGGAATCGCCATGTCAATGGCGAGTGGCGTTGGCTGTATTCTCAAGCTGTTGTGTTCAATCGCACGGTAGATGGCGTACCCCATCAAATTTTGGGTATCGCAATTGACATTACCGATCGCAAACTTGCAGAAAAGGCATTGCAGGAAAGTGAGGAGCGGGCACGCCTTGCCATCAAGGTCGGTCGGCTTGGGACTTGGCGCTACGACCCTAGCACAGACCTCGTTGAGTTGGACGAGCGGATGCGCGAGATCTGGGGCGAGCCGGATGATGCGGTGACGCTCCCCCTTGGGAGGGTGATGGAGCGCATCCACCCTGATGATCGGGCGCGTGTAGCGAACGCGGTCAGCGCGGCACTCGCTCCTAGTTCATCAGGTACTTACGAAATTGATTACCGCATCGTGTGGTCTGACGGAACCGAGCGGTGGGTATTAGCCAACGGGCAGGCACAATTCGAGGGAGAGGGGGTAGCCCGACGACCCATTGGATTCTTGGGAACCGCCCTCAATATCACCGATCGCAAGCAACTCGAAGCCACACTACGCCACAGTGAACAGCGCTATCGATCGCTGATCGAAGCCACCTCTCAAATCATTTGGGACACTAAAGCTGAAGGAGAATTTGTCAGTGAGCAGCCCGGTTGGAGCGCCTTTACTGGACAAACGTTTGATGAACTCAAAGGATGGGGCTGGCTCAACGCCGTCCATCCTGACGATCAAGCCCATACCACACAAGTTTGGTCAACGGCAGTTGCACTCTCTACCTTCTATGAAGTTGAGCATCGCTTGCGGCGGCACGATGGCATGTACCGCCACATGAGCGTGCGTGCAGTACCCGTGTTTGAGGAGGATGGTACGATTCGTGAATGGATTGGCATTCACACCGATGTCACCGAACGCAAACGTGCCGAAGCTGAGCAGCAGAAGCTGATTACGCTGATTGACAACAGCCCTGACTTTATTGGCATTGCCTCAATGGATGGGCAAGGGCAGTATGTCAACCCTGCTGGACGTGCGATGGTTGGACTCGATAGTTTGAAACAGGTGCAGCAAATTAAAGTCATCGACTGCTTCTTGCCGGAAGATCAAGCATTTGTGCAGGAACAGATTCTCCCGACCGTACTGCGCGATGGAACTTGGCGCGGCGAATATCGTTTCCGACATTTCCAAACAGGAGAAGCGATCGCTGTTGATTACAACCAGTTTGTCATTAAAGAGCGGCAGACTGGAGAATTAATCGGCTTTGCCACTGTTACCCGCGATATTCGCGCTCGTAAGCTTGCCGAAGCCGAACGCGAGCAATTGTTGGCGCGTGAACAAGCAGCACGCGAACAAGCCGAAACCGCAAACCGCATTAAAGATGAGTTTCTGGCGGTGCTGTCCCATGAATTGCGATCGCCCCTCAATCCCATCTTGGGTTGGTCTAGGCTACTGCAAGACCGCAAGCTCGATGAAAAGCGAACGACGTATGCATTGGAGACAATCGAGCGCAATGCGAAGATTCAGGTGCAACTCATCGATGACCTACTTGATGTGGCTCGAATTCTACGAGGCAAACTCAGCCTGAATGTTGCTCCTGTCAATCTTGCTGCGACCATTACAGCCGCGTTGGAGACTGTGCGACTAGCGGCCCAAGCCAAGTCCATTCAAATTCAAACCATGCTCCAACCAGATGTTGGGCGAGTCTTAGGTGATTCAGGTCGTTTGCAGCAGGTGATTTGGAATCTCCTGTCCAATGCTGTTAAGTTCACTCCCCAAGGGGGACGAGTAGAGGTTCGATTAGAGCAATTTTGTACTGACGCTCAAATTACGGTAAGCGACACGGGCAAAGGAATACACCCCGAATTTCTGCCCCATGTGTTTGAGTACTTCCGTCAAGCGGATAGTGCCACCACTCGACAATTTGGTGGATTGGGATTGGGATTAGCGATTGTTCGCCAAATCGTTGAACTGCACGGAGGCACGGTTCAGGCAGCTAGTCCCGGCGTTGGTCAGGGAGCAACCTTTACTGTAAAATTTCCTCTGATGCAGCATCAATCAGCAATCTCTCAACAGGTTGGAGAGTCGAAACCTCCTTCAGGATTGCAGGGCATTAAGGTGTTGGTGGTAGAAGATACGACCGACATGC
>JBFLZA010000612.1:0-5611 GCA_040756535.1 Cyanobacteriota bacterium | reverse complement strand
GGGTCTAAATCAATTAACAAAACTCGGTGAGACCGCTTCGCCAGATGATAGCCCAAATTCATGGTGAGGGTGCTTTTACCAACTCCACCGGATTGGTTGAACAGTGAAAGTATTCGATTCCCCCGATGTGCATTCATAATCAAGTCTTGAAGTGAATAATAAAGTCCATCAGTGAATAATAAAGTCTTGAAGTAAGTGGAGAGCGATTTTTTTCGGGGGAGAACTATTTCCGGAAATAGTTCTCCTTTGGTAGTTTTCCCATTTTTCAGCAGGGTATAGAAGATATTCATCAGGGCTTGAGTACTCTAATACGGGTTCAGAGCCTTTAGCTGCAAGGGCTGCATATTCCGTATCTGCTATGCCGAGGTCGTGAAGTTGCAGGTCAGTCATTCTCCTTCACCTGTAACTGATAAACGATCGCGTTCAAGCAGCTGTGGTAGCGTTGCGATCAGGATTGGTGGGATAAGTGCCTTAACTTCCACCGATGATATGTAGCACGATATCGGCACACAAATGAGACAGCATGGCGTATTCTAGCCCCCACTACCAGTAGAGAAAGCCAAATGCTATCCCTATCAGAGAGTTCAGCACCAATGTTCGGATAATGACAATTGGCGTTAACGACCACAAGGCCGCAGCGGCTGGCAGATGGGCAACTCCAAACAGCAAGGCAGAAAACGCGATCGCTAGCCAGAACGCCAGCCGTGAGGGTTGTTTCCCTTCTCTTAGCCCCATCTTCCAGAACACCCAAGCAATCAGCGTCATCAAAAATAGGCGCAGTAATAACTCCTCGGTAATCCCGCCATAAAAACAAGCCAATACACGCTTCCACAGAGCAATGTTGAGAGTTGTAGACTGTGCGGTTTGCGGCATAAAGGGTTGAAACACGAAGGCCAACCCAAGGATGATAAATCCCCCTAAAATACCGCTGGTGAGCGCAAAATTAATGGCACGTTTCGAGAGAGTGGGTGGCTTTAACCGATAAACAAAGGCACGGGCAAAGGGAGTGTCGAGTCTAAGCGCTTGCCCCAACTGTAGCCCAATCCAGCTCAGGATGAAAAGGAGAACGCCTGTCTGAGTTGCACTGGCGAGCGCTAATACGGGTAACGGCAGAGGTGGAGATACAGTTGACGACGGGTTGAGTGCTACTAAGTAAGGGAAACCCGCAAGCGTCCCCAGCGCACCGAGGACAGCCCAAAAGGCAGCTAGACGGCTGTGCTTGCTGGGCGCTTGAGTGTTATGCATAAAGTTTTATATATTCTAATCGCCTGAAAAACTGGGTTGGGAAGAGCTAATCTGGATGCAATAGGACTGCTGCGCTGGATCGCCTGATGACATACTGGATTGGTAAATTTCCACTAAACTGGAGTCATCCGTGATGGTGGCACGTCCGATGACACCACACAGCCACCATTTACCCGTGAGGTTCATTCTGGTTGCCCACCTTTGAATTAGCGATTCCGGCAAAGCACTATCGCGGGGAAGCTTGCCTGCTTCTAGTATGGCTTCTCGATACTGACCCCGTTCGGCTAGCTGTTGAGCGTAGAGAGTTTGACAGATATTCTTCAGTTCGATCGCTTTGAAGCTAATCTCCCTAGTTTGCACGTCTGCTGAAGTTTGCTCGACGAGCTGTTGAGCTTGCCGAATACACTCCGTATAGTTGCCTTCGTCTTCAAGGGCTGCAATCACCCTCAAGGGCGCTGCGCTTGGCGCAATCGCCTCCAAGCGAGTTAAAGCCACTGTGGCAGCAACCGTCCACAAAGAGGCTGTTTTCCAAAACATTAAGTTAACGCCAAGAGGTATCTCTAACTCAATGACTTGGAGGTTACTCTGTACGTTCCGCTCTTGTGAAACTTCGAGGCGACTGAAATTCTTGTAGCGATTTACCCTTGCCTAAGTCCTAACGTTTCAACAGAGCGTTTTTGAGAGAGGGTAAAGCGCTGCGTATAGAGTAAGAGGCTTATGAAAATTCCAGATTTCCTAAAAAAGTTCGATATTTGGGAAACTGTATCTATGAGTTACCATGTTCTAATTCAAAAGGCTTTTAGTACGGCAATGAAACGGGGCGGAGATAGGTCGGTGAGTGGCGCACAAAGCAGTTTGACCCTGGAATATACATCCAGCGCTGACCTGCCGAATCGGTTCTAAACGTATTGATGCCCTTGATGCGCGTAGATAACTGCGTCCCTAACGGGTAGCTCTTGACGACTCGCCCACCAGGAGTGGCACGGCAGTTAAGTGACGTAGAATTGGCGACTTTCCACAGCGGATGATTCCAGGAGTAGTCCGCACTCATAGACCCACTTCCCGGATCTCCTGGGTAATTCCCGTTGTTAGCAACAGGCAGGTTTTCCACTAAGTTCACCACGAACTGAGTCCCAACAGGCGATTGACACCTGCTGCCGCTTTGCTCGATCCTCCATTCAGATCTGAGTGCCACCCCGCCCCCAACCAGGAGGGTTCGATTCAGCGCAATCGTGCCCTTGCAACCCGTGTCCGGTCTGCCCACATAATCCTCAAACGTTCCTGTGTAGGTGACGTTGTTCGGAGCCGCATTTCTCGTCTTTATTGTGATGCCTCCGTTGACTCGATTCCCTCCTCTAAAGGTTACGTAGCCACCACTGTTTTTAGGCAATCCAGCGAAGTCACGACTTCCAGACTCATTGAGCTCGATGATGGTTGTATCGTTTGTAGACTTATAACTGGCAGCTTGTGCAGGGAGGGTTGCAGCAACCAGGGAAATTGTTGAAATCAGCAGCAGACGAGAAAACTTCATTCTCAATTGTTGAGGGTGTTGAACGTTGCTTTTAGATTCACTGAAGACAAAATTGATTCCGGTGGAAGTATGCCACTTCTGCAACTGGTCTGCTGCCCGTACTCGGGCAGCTTCTAAGGAAAGCGAGCGTGCGTTCTCTTTTTCGAGAGCGAGTAGCAATGGAACCCAAACCTACGAATCTCTTAGAAGCAAGACAAGGAGAGCCTTTTAGCAACTGTGCCTTAATCCCTGGTGTTGAAGAGAGTTTTTCCTTGAGTACTGTTTGCTGTGCTGGTAGCAGTTCTGATGGAGCTAGCTGTGGAATTAGCTTTTCTATCGTCTCATACCAGCCAACTCGTTTCTGTTTTGGTGGCAAACCTGGCTTACTGTCCTTGGTCGCTTTCACGATGAATCGCTTTCGAGATTGCGCCACGCCATAATCACAAGCGTCGAGGATAGCCGCAGCTATTCCGTTGTGTCCACGCTGGACACATAAGCGCCAGCACTCCCTCAGCTTATGAAAGATAACTCTCTAATTTTTGTAAATTGGGGGTCTCCAGTGGTGCTAGGTGAACTGCTTATGGTTTCGTTGGGGTTGGAGCCAAACCTTCTAACTTTTGATACCAAAGTTAGAAAGATAGAAAAACGATTAGACAGCAAGCGTGAACGGTGCGGAAGCTGGGTGAATGCCTTTGTAGATATGTAACAAGAGTGTTGGCAGATAAGAGGCGATGGCTTGTTCTAAGACATAGGTGGCGCAAGCCAATCGGCGAACACCTTCTCATTCGTCTGTTGGCGATGATAAAACCATAGAAGACATCACACCAGAGGTAGAAATTGAAACAACTCGTTGAATATTCCCTAGAAGATGGCACGAAGTTCTTAATAGAGGTAGACGAGCCAGAGTCTACTTCTGCCGTTGAACGAGTGGGTTTGCCCTCTGGTAGGCTAGCCCTCAAAGCCCAACAATCATTTGAAGAAGCGCTGGATAAGGTTAAACCGGTAGCTTCTACCATCATTTCTAAATTGCGTAACCTCAATACTCCAGCCGATGAAGTGGAAGTCAAGTTTGGGCTGAAGTTAACAGCTGAGGCGGGTGCCATCTTCTCTTCCGTAGGTGGAGAAGTCAGCTACGAGATTACGTTGAAATGGAATCAAAATAAGGCTGAGTGAGGCTATGGTTATCAATCCGAATGATGGCTTCAAAGCCTCTATTACCCGCGTATTCCACACGAATGGAGTAGTCGTCGGAGCAGGTTTTCTCGTGTCTGGTCAGTATGTGCTTACCTGTGCCCATGTGGTTACAGCAGCGTTGGGTATTTCGAACAATACTACAGAGGCCCCTACTGGTTCAATTGACTTAGATTTTCCCTTGGTTGCACCAGGACAGAAAATTAAGGCACAGGTGGTCTTTTGGCAACCGATGAATTCATCAGCCATTGGAGAGGATATTGCTGGACTGAAGTTAGAGGGTGAACTTCCTAATGATGCTCAGCCTGTGCGGTTGGTAACAGCAGATGAACTGTGGGCGCATCCCATACGGATTTTTGGATTCCCCAGTGGACATACCAACGGTGTGTGGGCATCTGGGGTACTCAGGGATAAATTAGCGAATGCCTGGGTACAAATTGAAGATGATAAAGTGACGGGTCTGAGGGTAGAGCGTGGATTCAGTGGTGCGCCTGTGTGGGATGAAACACTGGCAGGTGTAGTTGGGATGGCTGTAGCGGCAGAAACCCAGCGTCAGGAAGGAAAGGTTGCTTTTATTATTCCGACTAAGGTTCTGAGTCAGGCTTGGTCTATTCTAGGCCAATCAGTGGATGTTGGAGGTAAGCAACCTTTAGAACAAGGAATAGGTTCTAATCCTATACTCTGTTCTCCCGAACAGGTTGTGCCTGAAGTGAAATCACTAAATAAAGCAGGTATTAAGAATCGGCGACTCGAAATAAATACCAACGACGATTTTTATGAAAAACGTATAGCTGCTAAGCAAGAAGAACTTGCAAAAGTAGAGGCTGATTTGGATGAAGCTATTAGTCAAGCTGAAGAATTGAAACTTAACAAAAAAGCCGAGAGATTGTTGAATGAAATTCAACAATTGAAAGCGAAACTAAGTTAATTGCTAATTCTCTACTCGATTTTAGGAAGTTTAATTGAGAAATATAGAAAATAGTTGTGACAGTAACGGCAGGTACTAATCGGTCAAGAGGATTTTTGACCAAGCGTATAGCGGCAAAAGAAGAAGAGCTTCTCAAAGTAGAGGCTGATTTGGATGAAGCACTCAGTCAAGACGAGGAATTGAAACTTAACAGAAAGGCCAAGAGACTCCTGAACGAAATTCAAGAACTATACGACCAGCTTTCAGAATTAGATAAAAATAACTCAGATCCTAATATACGCCATTTAAGCTTAGAGAAAAGCTTTCAAAAGATTGATTTTTCTGAAGCCAAGAGGATTAGTCAAACAATTAATACTAGATGTGGGGATGATAGTGGAGCAATTCTTTTGTTCTTGCAGAGGAGTACAAAACAGAAAGGAAATTATTGTCTTGATGAAGTTCTAGATTTAATGATCAGCGATCGCAAAGTCGGGGAGAATATCATAGGAGATTTCCGACCTTTTCCAATAGACTTAGGTTCGCCAATTTCTGAATTTAATGATGTTGAATTTTCTAAGCGATTGGTAAGTTATTTAAGCCCGAATTCAGAAGAAGAGCTGAAAAGCAGTATAAAAAGGCTTTGCTTATCGCTTCGGGGTGGTAGTACTATATTTCTTAAGGTTGAGAATTGGGATAGTGCCATTGACCAAGAAAAGTTTTTGGGTTGGTTTATCAAGGAATTTTGGCAGCCTTTAATT
>JBFLZA010000611.1:0-5615 GCA_040756535.1 Cyanobacteriota bacterium | reverse complement strand
GATTTGTCTTTTTTCGGACTCAAAGCGGCACTCGAAAAAGCGCTTTCCATCCAGGGATTGCAACTTCCGGCACCGAATGCCCATATCCCTGAAATCAACCTGGAATTGCTCAGAGACTACGCGACCAAAAGAGGCAAAGACACATGGTTGGCCCAATCTAGCCCCATGCGAGAAATGAGCGAACTTCTCCTCGATGCCAATTACCAGCTTAAGCTCAAAGCCAATCACGTTCAATCAAGACGTGCTGCCTATTTCCGCGATTGGCAAGAAGTGTTAGTTGCCGGGAGTGATGGCACCTTTGCCCGTGACATTCGCCTCTCGCAATCGGTAGGATATAGCCTTTTGTGTGCTGATGGTGCTCAGCGCTCATCGATTAACCAGCGTGTCGGTAGTACCAGCGACCCGAACTTTTTGCGATCGTGGGACTATAAGTCTACGGCTGAAGAAGTCGCTGAATCGGCTGGGAAAATGCTTTATGCCGATTACGTCGAATCCGGGACTTACCCCATCATCATGGCGAATCAATTTGGTGGAGTGATTTTCCACGAAGCGTGCGGACACCTGCTAGAAACAACTCAAATCGAGCGAAAAACCACTCCCTTTGCCGACAAAAAAGGCGAAAAAATTGCCCATGAAAGCCTAACCGCTTGGGATGAAGGGCGCTCTGAAAATGCCTTCGGAACCATTGATATGGATGACGAAGGAATGCCAGCTCAAAGAACACTATTGATAGAAAACGGCATTCTCAAGAACTTTTTAGCAGATAGAGCAGGTTCAGCACGCACCGGACATCCTAGAACAGGAAGTGGGCGTCGTCAAAGCTATACCTTCGCCGCCGCCTCACGAATGCGGAATACCTATATTGCTCCCGGAAACTACTCCATAGACGACTTATTTTCTTCCATTGACAAAGGCATTTATTGCAAGAAAATGGGCGGTGGTAGTGTTGGGGCTACCGGACAATTTAACTTTGGTGTGGATGAAGCTTACCTGATTGAAAACGGTAAGATTACCAAACCCCTCAAAGGAGCCATCCTAATCGGGGAAGCAACAGAAATCATGAACAAAATTTCCATGTGTTCTCAAGATTTAGGACTCGCTGCGGGTTTCTGTGGCTCCATCAGCGGCAGTGTTTACGTAACAGTAGGACAACCGCACATCAAAGTAGATTCAATTACCGTCGGCGGACGATAGAAAAATCTAAGTTTTTGCTGTCCACAGATGAACACGGATATGAGTTGAATATTTATCTGTGTCCATCTGTATTTATCTGTGGTTTAAAATCTTAAATTGCCAAGGGGTATCATTGTGACGAAAGTCAAAGAGATTGCAACTCACGCCAAAGAGAGTGCCAGTAAACTAGGCATCAAAAAATTCGACATCTACGGTTCAACCGTCGATGAAACCAGTGTTCAAGTCGATCACGGAACGCCCAAACAAGTAAAAGCCTCCAATCGCTCTAGTGTATTTGTGCGAGTTTGGAATGACGAAAATACAGTGGGAGTGACTAGCACAACTGATGTTAATGCTGAGGGACTTGAATTAGCCTTAAAAATGGCTTATGAGGCAAGTTTCTTTGGTGTCAAAGACCATATTCCTGATTTTAGCCCTGAAGCCTCTGCCCCTAGCCCTACCAGCACAAACGGCAAATCCTCACCCGTTCCTGTCTCACAATTAATAGACAGTTTGATTCAAGTAGAAAAAGAACTACTTGAGGCTCACCCGGCAATTAAAGGCGTACCTTACAATGGACTGGCTCAACGAGATTTAGATCGGTTTTATCTCAACAGCGACGACGCTTTGAAAACAGAATCTCGCTCCTACACTTCCATCTACCTTTACAGCAAAACTGAAGAAGAAGGGAAAAAGCCTCGCAGTGCTGGCGCGTTTAGAATCAGTAATAGTTTAGAGAAGCTCGATATTCAGGGTTGTCTAAAAGAGACAACCGAAAAAACCATCAGCCACTTGAATTACGAAAAAGTAAAGACTGGTAAATATCGAGTCGTTTTCTCACCCAATGCTTTTTTGAGCCTATTGGGGGCTTTTTCCAATATTTACAACGCTCAGAGTATTCTGGACAACCAAAGCCTCTCCACTCCAGAAGCTTTAGGAACGCCCCTTGCCTCCCCTCTCCTGTGCGTAGCTGATGATGCCCTTCATCCCGATAACGTAACAGCAACTACATTTGACGGAGAAGGAACTCCAACCCGTCGAGTGGAATTAATTACCAATGGTGTCCTGAACAGTTTTCTTCACAGTTCCGGGACTGCTAAACGGATGAACCAACAACCGACAGGCCATGCAAATATTGGTGCTAAGGTAACAGTGAGTTCACACTTTTATCATGTGTTTCCAGGTGTTGCGGCCGAGCAGGACTATAACCTGGAAAATGAAGAAAATGTGATTTTCATTGATAATCTCCAGGCGCTTCATGCGGGAGTAAAAGCGTTACAAGGTTCTTTTTCCCTGCCATTTGATGGTTGGATTATGAACAAAGGAGAGAAGACGAGCATTGAGTCTGCAACCGTTGCTGGCGACTTCTTAGAACTCCTCAAGTCGATTATTTTCGTTGAAAAAGAGGCAGAACTAACTCCTGGGGGAGTGTGTCCAAGAGTCTGGGTGGATGGACTTTCGATTACAGGCGAGTAATACGCAGTTGCGTTCAAACATAGTAGTCAAGACAGAGGCGGGGACGCGGAGAAGATGAATCTGCTACGTATGAATGCAACTTGGTATAAGATGCGTTAGTTCTCCCAGCCGAACAGAGCTTTGGTGGGTTAGGCGTAGCCGTAACCCACCCTACTCACTTTGAATATCTTTCATCCAATGTAATCCTTATCAACCTTGAAAATTACTCGCAAACTTGTAGAATTTCTTCTAAAATGAGGCGATCGCCCACTGAATTATTCTCCATCAATCCAGCTTTGGCTTTTTCAGTAACTTGTAGGTGGCTGTTCGATTCAAACTTAAAGTCTTGATCTAGAACAAATCCCTGTTGCTGAAGTTTCGTTAGCGCTAACTGATTTGCCAACTCCACTAAATCCACTTCTGGCTTTAGATAACAGGGATTTCGTAATATCCAACGACAAGCATCGGGTTCGGTTTTCGCTAGCTTGTAAATCGCAGCTGTCAAAACGTCTTCAATACACTTAGGATTGGGTAAAACAGTGAGAAAGTCTTTCAGGGCAATTATTAGTGCTGGATTTTGAGATTTGAAAACATCTATTGCTAATTCAAGATGGGTTTCATAGGTTTTTGCTAAACACATGCTCACAGCTCTTTTCCTTGTCAATCAACAGGGAACTCTTGGCGAGAGTACAACCAGTTTCAAAGTTGGAACCAGCAGGTAATGGAGATAATCAGCCTGAGCAACCTTCGTGTGTAAGCAATACTAGGCTATCTTGGCATTTGGCAAGAGTACCTCGTTGCTGACAAAGGGTTTTGCAACCCGCACGGAAAGAGCAAAAGCTAGACCCATGAACTGCGGTTTAACCCATGATGTGTCTGGCCATAACATGAAGTTATGGTATTAATGTGAATAATTTGTGAATCAAAAACGAATCTTTTCATCCTATTCCATACTCCAACTGATTGCAGCCTTTTGTTGAGAGAGGGATAGTGAGAGGCTCTCGCTAGAGCATTAGCTACTGCTTTTTTAGGGAAACTACCCTTATACAAATTGGTAAACAATTTAACTTCCCCCTAAAGAAGTATCTTTAGTGAACATCTACCCTTACTGCTTGTTTTGAGGACTGTTGAGGGAGAAAATAGTACTCCTAAACGGGAGTGAATAAGTACATAGGCGCACAGGGAATTCCTCTGGCAGAAGGTGACTTCTATATTGCCCAATCCTCAATCGTGAGTGGATATTTTCATTAAATAATTTGCGACTTGACCCGATTCCACTACGGTTACATGGAATAAGAACAATACTGGATAGATTTTGGATTATTGAGCTTCAATTCGATCTTATGAGCTGGGCTACGTCCTCGTATGAGCTTCGGCGCTGCGAAGCACGGTTGTGGGAGAATCTAAAATCACCAATCCAAACTCTTGGCATCGAGCCATGATGCTGTAACACTACCCCCTCTAAGGAACGTTGACTTTGAGACTTCATTGGCTATTACCCAGTTTTTTGGGCTTTTTTTTACTTTGCTCTCCGGCTCAAGCGCGTCAACTGCTATCCTGGCGTTTTGACGCAACTCAGAATCGACTCGTCTTTACGACAGACGAGGGCGTTCAACCCCAGGCACAGCTCATTGCCGGCCCCACACGTTTGGTGATCGATTTGCCTGGTATCCTCCTCAAACGTTCAACAGTAGATCCGTTTGTGGGAGGGGCAGTTCGTGAGGTGCGAGTGGGACAGGTTGACAACAACACAACGCGCTTGGTTGTTGAATTAAAATCTGGCTACACGATTAATCCCCAGCAAGTGCAATTCCGGGGCGTCTCTCCTAATCAGTGGATGGTACAACTACCAATGCCGCAACGGGTGGCACCGTTGCCCAATTCAATCTCTCCACCCTTGCAGATTCCCATACCGCCGCCTGCTACAATCAATCCGCCCGTAGTCTTACCAACCGTTCCTAAAACAGTAGGCTTACCGAGCGTTCCTAAAACTCGCTTAGTGGTGATGATCGATCCGGGACATGGTGGAAAAGACCCTGGAGCCATTGGAGTTGGTGGGTTGCGAGAGAAAGATGTTATCCTACCGATCTCGCAACAGGTAGCAGCAATTCTGGAGCAACAGGGTATTCAGGTTAAATTGACGCGAACGAGTGATTATTTCGTAGACTTGGCTCCACGAGTGGAAATGGCAAAACGGGAGGGTGCTGACTTGTTTGTCAGTATCCATGCCAATGCCATCGCTAACCGTCCAGATGTTAATGGTTTGGAAACATACTATTTCGATAGTGGTTCGCGTCTGGCTCAAAGCATCCACAACAGTATTTTGCAGAACGTTGATGTTAGAGATCGAAAGGTGCGGAGAGCAAGATTTTACGTTCTGAGAAAGAATCCGATGCCAGCCGTTTTAGTAGAAGTGGGTTTTGTTACGGGCGTGCAAGACGCATCGAAACTCGCAACAGTTGCTTACCAGAACCAGATGGCACAAGCGATCGCAAATGGCATCTTACAGTATATTCAGCAAAATTTTTAGAGTTCAAAAGGCTCTAGGGTCATATAACATCAAGTTCGGTTGGGGGGAAATGGGGAATGGAGAATAAGCAAAATTCAACAATTCCCTATTCCCAACAAATTATAAATGAAGGAATTAAAGGAACTTGATATAAGTAAGAGTGTCAAGCGAAATACGAAACACAAAACTTTTTCAGCCAATTGACCGCGTCGCCCTGACGCTAATGTTGGTACTGAGCCTGCTCATCAGCATACTGCTATGGGGTGGCGATCGCACATCTCCCTATGTGCGAGATTTTAGCTGGCAAGATAAACCAGTAGGGGCGGCAGATAGCTTCTTTATCCTCACCTTTTCGCGCCCCATGAACCAGACCAGTGTGGAAGCGAACTTGCAGATTCAGCCCCCTCTACCAGGCTTAATCAGTTGGGCTGGACGACGGCTGGTTTATACTCTAACTAACCCAGCTCCCTATGCAACG
>JBFLZA010000610.1:0-5615 GCA_040756535.1 Cyanobacteriota bacterium | reverse complement strand
GGTAAAGCTGCACTAAGAATTCTTGTGCTTGCTCGCGGCTCATTTTTTCAACTTGAGTTTCAAAAGAGCGGATGTTGAATTGTTGTTCCAGAGATAGTTCCATTGTTAACTCCTTAGTAAGAGATACAGGAAAGAAGGTTTTGGTCACAGACGCCCTGACCAAGGTGAGGGCTGTGTATCGGTGAGCGAGTCTACCGTATACTCTCTGTCTTATTACAAATCGTAACAACCATTTGACAAAACGACCATACCTCTTGATGAGTATTTTGGTTGAACCAAAAGATGGATAATCTGCGCTGAGAGTTTCCTGCTTGAGGTAATGGTTGTTCTATCAAGTCGATACAAAGCAAACTGCTCACTATGAACAATTAGGTAAGTATTCCTACCTAGTAAAAAAACAAGCAAGAGATGGGGCAAACATAGACACGGAATACATTAGCCCTGTGTGAAGCTTGCCCTTTTGCCCAGCTAGTTCTGAAACGGATTTCGTCAAAACTTCATATAAATCCGGAAAACAATAAAGCTTTTAATAAGTTCTGCCAAACTGATAGACAAGAAGTAGTTATAAAAGATACAAAAATAAGGTTAGGAAAAGGTTGTTTTCCCTACTGTCTTCAAACCAGAGCCAGTTTTCGTCTATAACCGTACAGCGAGGGCAAGCCAGAATTTAACTGAATCCTTTTGCAGGGCAAGACAGATACAACCAAAATCTAGCCTTATTGCCGGAGTTTTTGAGCAGGTTGGCGTCTCTCTTGCTAAGGTATAACCCGTTAAGCAAATACTAAAGTTTTTCCGTAGACAAGTTTTACTCAGTGACTTGTAAGCAGTTGGTGGGGAGATCCAACTGCTTTTTCCTATGAGTTCTCAGCAGGGAACTGGCTAAAATGGGGCTATGTCTCAATCCACACCTGCTTCTAACCCCTCTCCGGCTGCCGATGCCACACCGACAGCACGACCGCTATTGATTCTGGTTGACGGTCATTCTTTAGCCTTTCGTTCCTTCTTTGCCTTCGCTAAGGGACGAGATGGAGGACTGCGAACCAAGACAGGAATTCCTACGAGTGTTTGTTTTGGCTTTATCAAGTCCCTCTTAGAAGTGATGGGATCAGAGCAACCGCAGTCGATGGCTGTTGCCTTTGACTTGAGCTTGCCGACATTTCGCCACCAAGCGGATGATACCTATAAGGCTGACAGGCCGGATACCCCAGAAGACTTTATCCCCGATTTAGAAAATCTTAAGCAGCTGCTGGCCGCGTTGAATTTGCCAGTGGTAACGTCTCCAGGTTATGAAGCGGATGATGTTTTGGCGACGTTAGCAACGCAAGCAAGTGAACAAGGGTATCGAGTCAAGATTTTAACGGGCGATCGCGATTTATTCCAGCTAATCGATCCCCAAAAAGAAATTAGTATTTTGTATCTTAATAAAGATTTTTTGAAGGGAGGCCGTTCTACTGGCCCCAGTGAATTTGGGCCTGAGCAAGTTCAAGAGAAAATGGGCATCACTCCGAATCAGGTTGTCGATTTCAAAGCGCTGTGTGGCGATAAATCGGACAACATTCCTGGGGTCAGGGGAATTGGAGAAAAAACTGCGATCGCATTACTCTCGGAATATGGCACCCTTGAACAAATATATGCCTCTTTAGACCAGATTAAAGGGGCTACTAAGAAAAAACTGGAAGAAGGGAAACAGGATGCTGAGCATTCCCAATACCTAGCGCAGCTAGCCTTTGAGGCACCGGTAGGCATCAAGTTAGAAGACGCAAAATTAGAGGGATTTGATACCGAGGTTCTGAAACCCCTGTTAGAACAGTTGGAGTTCAGATCATTCTTGGGTAAAATTGACCAACTCCAGCAGATTTTTGGCGGCAGAACCGCTGTAGAAGCAAAGGATTCCGTACCTCCACAATCGGAATCTGTAGCAGCAGAATCTGCTGCATTCCCTCTCTCGGAACTAGAAGACGCAGACCTTTCATTTTGGACTGCGGAGGAAACGGAAGCAGCACAGCAGGAGAAATCTCCTCAAACAAAGATTCAACCTCATATCATCAATACGCAAGAAAAACTCGATTGGTTGGTGCAGCAGCTACAAAAGAACACTAACCCTGAAATCCCTGTAGCTTGGGACACGGAAACGACCGCATTAGAGCCAAGAGATGCCCAGTTAGTGGGGATTGGTTGTTGTTTTGCCCCCACCCCCCCTAACCCCCCCTTGGTAAGGGGGGGAACTGAAGGAGGCACAAGTGAAGTTCAGCCGATAGATGTGGAAGTTGCCTATATTCCCATTGGTCACACAGATGGCGGCAACTTAGACAGAGACACGGTTTTGGAAGCCTTGCGCCCGATTCTTGAGAGCGAGGATTATCCCAAATCGCTGCAAAATGCCAAATTCGATCGCTTAGTCCTGCGCTGTCAGGGGATCGAGTTGAAGGGGGTTGTATTCGATACAATGCTGGCAAGTTACATACTCGATCCAGAGAAAAGTCACAACCTCAATGATTTAGCAGAGCGCTACTTGGATGGAATTAAGCCTCAAAGTTATAAAGATTTAGATATTTCCAAGGGAAAAACAATTGCTGACCTCAAGGTTCAAACAGTGGCAAACTACTGTGGTATGGATGCTTATGCCACCTTTCAATTAGTTCCCAAACTGAGAGAAAAACTAGAGGAAGTTCCAAGGCTGCATGAGCTTTTACTAGAAGTAGAACAGCCCTTAGAACCTGTATTAGCGGATATGGAATATAAGGGTATCCGCGTTGATATACCCTATCTCCAAGAACTCTCGGAAAAGTTGGAACAAAATTTAGATGCAATTGAGAAAAATGCTTATGAAGTAGCCGGAGAAACATTTAATTTAGGCTCTCCCAAACAGTTGAGCGAGTTGTTGTTTGAAAAACTTCAGCTAGATCGGAGAAAGTCGCGAAAAATTAAGACAGGCTACTCTACAGATGCTGCTACTTTAGAAAAGCTCTCTGGCGATCATCCGGTTATCGATGCCATTTTAGAACACCGAACTTTATCGAAGTTGAAATCTACCTATGTAGATGCACTACCCGCACTGGTACGTCCAGATACGCATCGAGTGCATACCGATTTCAACCAGACGGCGACAAGTACCGGGCGTCTTTCGTCTTCCAATCCCAATTTGCAGAATATTCCCATTCGTACTGCCTTTAGTCGGCAAATTCGCAAAGGGTTTATTCCAGAACCCGGTTGGTTGCTAGCAGCAGCCGATTATTCTCAAATTGAGTTACGTATCTTGGCACACTTCAGTCAAGAGCCAGTTCTTGTGGAAACCTATAGAAACAATGAGGACGTTCACACCGTAACGGCCCGGTTGCTGTTTGAAAAGGAAACAGTGACGCCAGATGAACGGCGTTTAGGCAAGACGATTAACTTTGGCGTGATTTACGGGATGGGGGCGCAACGCTTTGCGCGGGAAGCTGGGGTAAGTGCCGTTGAAGGGAAGCAGTTTATTGAGCGGTTTAACCAGCGCTATCCTAAGGTTTTCGAGTACTTACAGAAGTTACAACGAGAAGCGATCGCACAAGGCTATGTTGAAACCATTCTAGGACGCCGCCGCTACTTTAACTTCAACAGCTCCACCCTTCGCAACTCCAAAGGCAGCGATCCCAAGGATATTGACTTAGATAAACTCAAAAGACTCGATCAATATGATGCTGGTTCGTTGAGGGCAGCCGCTAATGCTCCCATTCAAGGTTCAAGTGCTGACATCATCAAAATTGCAATGGTGAATGTGCATAAACTTTTGCAGAATTATCAGGCACGTTTGCTATTACAAGTTCATGATGAATTGGTGTTTGAAGTTCCTCCAGATGAGTGGGAAGAATTGCAGCCGAAAATTCGGGAAACAATGGAATCTGCTGTTCAGTTGAGTGTTCCTCTAGTCGTTGATGTTCATGCAGGGCAAAACTGGATGGAGACGAAGTAATCAATACAGGAGTGGGTGTTGAGAGATAAAGGGTATGAATATTGATGAACTTCTGAGCCGATACGCAGCAGGAGAAAGAGATTTTGGTGCGATAAACCTGCAACGTGCCAATCTAACTGGATTGGTATTGAATGGTGTAAACCTGAGCGGAGCAAACCTAAGTCAGGCTCAGCTAAGAGGAGCAGACTTGAGTGAAGCAAACTTAAGCAAAGCCAATCTGTCTTATGCAAATCTGAGTGGGTCAGAGCTGAGCAAGATAAATCTAAGTGGAGCTATCCTTAGTTATGCTCAGCTACCTCAGACAAATCTACAAGAAGCTGACTTAAGCAATGCCAATTTAAGCCATACAAATTTAAATAGCTCAAATTTAAAGAAAACTAATCTGAATGCAGCGAACCTAAGCAATGCCAATTTAACTAACACAGATTTAAGGGAATCGAATCTAAATGGAGCCAAACTACCGACGCAACTAAGTGGAGCCAACCTAGAGGAAGTAAACCTAAATGAAGCCCACATGAATAAGGCAAACCTGAGCAACGCGAAACTGCTCAAGACGATTTTATATAGGGCAACCTTGAGTGAAGCTAACCTGACTAGAGCCCAGTAAGGACACGAAAGCCTAAGACCCTACAAACAATGTAGATTGTACTCAATTGAGAACTGCTATGAGTGCTAGTTAAAATGCGATCGCATTCAATTCCATCAATTCAAAGTAATAGATACAGGAGTATGTGTTGAGAATCAGACGATATGAATATTGATGAACTTCTGAGCCGATACGCAGCAGGGGAAAGAGATTTTGGTGGGATAAACCTGCAAGATGCAAATTTAACTGGATTGATATTGAATGGTGTAAACCTGAGCGGAGCAAACCTGAGTGATGCCCAGCTAAGAGGAGCAGACTTGAGTGAAGCCAACTTGAGCGGAGCTGACTTGAGGAATGCACAACTGATCTTCGCAAACCTACGCAAAGCCAATCTGACTGAAGCAAACCTAACTAATGCAGTTTTAGACAAGAATACAGACTTAAGTGAGGCTAATCTCCACCAAGCAAAACTACAAACAAGACTGGCTGGGGTGAATTTAAGTGAAGTAGATCTCAATGAAACTAACTTGAGTAGGCTAGATCTAACTGGAGCAAAGCTGCTCAAGACAAATTTATATAGGGTCATCTTGAGTGAAGCTAACCTGAGTGGAGCTAACTTGAGTGAAGCCAACCTGAGTAGAGCGAATTTGCGTAGTACAAATCTGAGCGGGACTATTCTGAAGGGAGCAAATCTCAGGGAAGCCAACCTTGCGGGTGCAAACCTAAATCAAGCTGATCTCAGTGAGGTTAACCTCATCAAGGCAAATTTAGGTGGAGTAAGTTTATCGGGTACAAACCTGACTAAAGCTGACCTCAGCGAAGCAAGGCTGCGTGGGGCAGATAGTTTTCATCCAGATCAGTTTAAACAAGCAATCCTGACAGGCGCAGAAATGCCGGATGGGACAATTCACGAATAGACTCAATTATGGAATTAATTGTCTAACCTCCAGGGAGATTAGCTGCTGGTTGAACTCTAGCAGTTCTCGGCAAGCATAAAATCCAGTGAGGGCACGGAAGCCTGACGCCCTACAAACAATGTAGATTGCACTCAATTGAGAACTGTTTAAGTGCTAGTTTAGA
>JBFLZA010000609.1:0-5626 GCA_040756535.1 Cyanobacteriota bacterium | reverse complement strand
AAAATAATGGTTTTGATGTAGTAGTACAAAAAAAGATGATGCGTGTTGGTGTAATTGGTGGGGGGCAACTAGCGTGGATGATGGCAGGTGCGGCCCAAGCGCTGGAGATTGAACTGATAATTCAGACGCCTTATCCTACAGATCCAGCCGTAGGCATTGCTTCTGATACCGTTTTTGCCCCTATAGATGATGCTACTGCAACAGCAGAATTGACATCTCGTTGTGATGTGATCACGTTTGAGAATGAATTTATTAACTTAGAGGCATTAATGCCTCTCGCGCAGCAGGGTATCAGCTTTCGCCCTCGCTTAGAAGCTTTAGCGCCCTTATTGGATAAGTATGAACAGCGCTGTTATCTAGAGGATATTGGCATACCCCAACCCGATTTTATGGTGCTTGAGGGGGAAGTTGGCAAGGAGGAATTGATTCATGCGGCTTCATTTGGACAACCGATGAACCTGAATGAGTTAGAGTTTCCCCTAGTCCTCAAAGCGCGACGCCACGGTTATGACGGTCAAGGCACTTTTATTATTAAAGACAACAGTAGCTTGCAGGAAATCTGGAAAAAGCTGGAATACAAGCCTGTAATGCTGGAAAAATTTGTTCCCTTTGAGCGGGAGTTAGCAGTCATGGCTGCTCGCTCTGTAACTGGGGACGTGGTGGTTTACCCGGTGGTGGAAACTCAGCAGGAAGAACAGGTTTGCCGCCGCGTTATTGTACCGGCAGAGGTAAGTGCAGAGGTGGTGGCCCAAGTGGATGCGATCGCACGCACTCTCTTAAACAGTCTACAAGTTATTGGTATCTTCGGTATCGAACTATTTCTCACCTCCACTGGCAAAGTATTGGTGAATGAAGTCTCACCCCGCACCCATAATTCTGGACACTACACCCTGGACGCTTGTGAAACCTCCCAGTTTGAACAGCAACTCCGAGCCGTTACGGGTTTACCTTTGGGAAGTCCGGCACTTAAATGCAACGGTGCGGTAATGGTCAATCTTTTGGGTTACGAATATTCCCAAAACGATTACCTGGAAAAGCGGCAAAAGCTGGCGAGTTTGCCAGGAACTTTCATCCATTGGTACGGAAAAAGTGAATCCCGCCCAGGACGTAAGCTAGGTCATGTTACGGTTTTACTCAACTCCCAGCACCCTTCTGAGGCACAGGGAATTGCTCAAAAAATCGAATCCATTTGGTACCCTTAACGCTCCTTAAAGTCCAATAATTCTCCAGAATTTCCTTGAGTTGAGGCAACATTAGAAGTCGTCAGGAATGAAATCAGGAGGAAAAAGAAAAATTTCTTTTCCCTGCTGCTTTGCCTGACGATGAAGCTTAATCGCGTCACCTAAGCGACAAAACTTAATGGGAATCCATCTGCCGCTGTAATAATAGATAACGACTCGATTCATTATGTACTCTTCCAGCGGGAGTGGATTTTGCCAAGGTGCAGGCACAAAACCTCCCCTTCTGAATATGTCTATATCTACTTTTTGACATATTTGAGGAGCAATAATAACCGTCTGAAGTAGGTTGTATTATTATTAATTATTCCCCGTCCCTCTAGGAAATCCCTAAAGTAGATTTATTCTATTGTTTCCGCCTTCACAAAAAATCATTAAAAATTAACTCAAAAAACTCTGCGTTCCTTTGCGAAAACCTCTGTGACCTCTGCGTTAAAAAAATATTATTCTGATCTAAAAGATGCGATATTTAAGAATTAGCAGAACTTTCTCATAATTTTCACGTCCAAGGATTTAATTGATTTTGATGAGAAAGTTTGATGAAACGCCTTACTCAATCTTCGCCTTATTACATCTTGGCATTTTTAGGCGGCTTATCACTGACTGGGATATTGGCACTCCGGAGCAATAGTCAGCCTATGTATCCCCACACTCCCCAAGCGATCGCACAATCACAAAATCTTGCTCAATCCCGCTCTGGCTGGCAAATGTATCGTAGTTCTACCTATCGCATCAGCCTTCGCTATCCCAAAAATTGGCAAAAAGCAACAGAAAGCAGCTCCTCCGGTATTGATGGATACGAGGGTTCTAACGGTTTCTTCAAGGTGTCCGCGATGGAAGCAGAATCCCTTCAAGCAGCTTGCCAGAGTGAAGCGAAGCATCGCCTGCAACCGTTTGGTTCTAAACCCCAAGTCCGGCAGTTACGAATACAAAATCAGCCTGCCTGTTTGATATTACCTTCATCTGACCAAGTGCGAGATGCCAAGGGCATGGCTGCTCTCATTGTCCGCTATCCGCAGCCTGTTCGCATCAGTAACTATCCTTACCGCTTCTTCGTCCTGCGGGCTGATAAAGCTCATATCCAAGATATGGGAGGAACGTTAAGGTTCCTACCTAGGGCAAGAAGGTGATTAATCTTGAATTAAGTATCTAGTGCAGCTTGGCGGAAATAACTATCCAGTTCAAAAAGCTTAAAGAGCTTACTGTACAAGCCTTTTTTCCTTCTGCCTCCTGCCTTTTTTCCTTCTGCCTTCTGCCTCCTGCCTTCTTACACTAGTCCAATTTCAGGGCATTGACTGGCACTTCGTCCCAGGAACTAACCGTTCTCAGACGAGCTACCCAACCCTCTGCCCTTTGTTGGTCGGTCAAATTGTTCTCGAAAGACTTGTGACAATCCTTGGCCTGTTGCTCATCACAGGAGGCAATACAAGAATAAAGGAGACCAGACGGATCGATCTGTTCGTTTACCCATATAGTCTTCATGACACACTTCTCTCTTCTTAAAATCGTTGATATTTCTGAGTAGATGTACTTATTTTCGGCAATAGGGAACTTACTGCCAACTAAAAAACACACTAGTTGACAATTTATTTAGTATCCGCAACGGAAGTTCATTTTTCAACAACTTATGGAATTGGGAGAGGTTTGTGCGGCTAACTGGAATAGAGAATTTTCAGTGACACGGCAAATTCGCCAATCGGGTAAGACTGTGGCTCCCAATTTTTCGTAAAATGCGATCGCAGGTTCATTCCAGTCCAACACACTCCATTCCAAGCGCCCACAGTTGCGTTCTACTGCTAGCTGGGCAAGGTATTTCAGAATTGCCTTACCAATGCCTTTGCGCCGAAACTCCGGCAGCACGAACAAGTCTTCTAGATAAATTCCCGGTTTGGTAAGAAAAGTGGAATAGTTGTGGAAAAACAAAGCAAATCCCACCGCTTTCCCCCCATACTCCGCCAAAATCGCCTCGGCGTAGGGTTGGGCACCGAACAAGTGAGCTTTAAGCGCCTCAGCACTACCTGTAACAGCGTGGGAGAGTTTTTCATACTCCGCCAGTGCTTGAATCAAGTTAAACAGGGTTTCGACATCACCTGCTTCAGCAGGACGCAAAATTAACTCAGAAGCCATCATTTTTGACTGAGGAAGCGCCAAAGCTTTAACGCCACTTGCAACAAGAATGATTTTAACGCCTGAAGTTGAGAGGGTGGGCATTGCCCACCCTACAACCAATAACTCATGATTTAGCTCAGCCAACCTTTCAGGCGTCTGGCAACTTGGGGACGGCGTAGCTTACGCATGGCTTTGCTTTGAATCTGCCGCACACGTTCACGGGAAAGGTTGAATATACCGCCGACTTCTTCCAAGGTGAACGGTTCGCTGCTGGCTAAGCCATAGCGTAGAGAAATGACATCTTTTTCTCGTTCGGTGAGAACATCACTCAAGACATCCCAAATCTCTTGCCGCATCATAGTTTCGTTCATTTGCTCTTCAGGCAATCGCAGTTCGTTGTCTTCGAGCAAATCCACGAGTTCTGTGTCTTCTCCTTTACCCACTCGATGGTTGAGCGAGAGCGATCTTCGGCGTAACTGAAGCAACTGGCGCAAATTCGAGGGCGTGATATCTAAAACTTGTGCGATTTCCTCTTCCGACGGGTTGCGTTGCAGTCTTTGCTTGAGTTCCCGCTGGGCTTTTTTGAGTTTATTGAGCTTTTCGACAATATGAATCGGCAAGCGAATCGTCCGCGCATCGTTGGCAATGGTGCGGGTAATGGCTTGGCGAATCCACCAGTAAGCGTAGGTTGAGAATTTGTATCCTTTTTCGGGGTCAAACTTTTCCGTTGCCCGATTCAATCCCAAAGCGCCTTCTTGAATCAAATCCAGGAAAGGAACACCCCGATTGAGATAGCGTTTAGCAATGGAGACGACTAGGCGCAAGTTCGAGCGAATCATTTTGCGCTTAGCGACACGACCCCGATAGAGGCGATGTTCTAACTGCCGTTCCGTTAGGTTCAGCTCTTTAGCTATATCCGCTTTAGTGGCCTTGCGACCTAACGCTTGGGCTAAGTGTTGCTGAAGTTCGTCAATCTCCACTAAGAATTTGACATTCTTTGCTAACTCCACCTCTTCTTCTGGCTTCAGCAGTGGGTAACGCGCCATTTCTTTAAAAAAAGCACCTACCGTGTCATCCGAATTTGATTTGCTATATCCCGATGAACGACTTTTGCCGACTCCCTGTTTAGGCTCAGAAAACTCAACTTCCACAGAAATCAAATCGGGTTCTTCTTCTGTTTCGAGTGTTTCGAGGCTGTCATTGTTAAAAAAATCTGGATCTTCTGTAAACTTGAGAGTATCACTTGCGTTCAATTCAGTAATATTCATAGCAGGCTTTGAGTTGTGAGTGTATAAGGAGTTCTGAGAAGTTGGCTTCAAGGGATTTGACTTTTCTATGCCGAGAAGCAGACCTTCCTTGATGCAATTTCTTAATAACCAAAGGGCGTTTGTCAAAGAAGCTCAAAAGTGGCAAAACGGCGAGCGATCGAGGCGTGAATCGTCCGCATGGGTCGTTCGCTAGAGGCGATTCGCCAGGTAGCTACTCTTACAGAGTAGCGTTCTCCGCAGAAGTGGCTATCACTTACAGTGCAGCCTTTTCAAAGGATAGAAAAGGAAATCGCTCCAAACCCATCGTAAATTAAATAACCATCTTTTGGGGGTGGAAAACATCAATCATAAGACTACCCGATGCCATTTGGCTAGCTCCTAAATTACAAAAATTTGAACAGCATTAGGGTATCGAGGTATGGAGGGTCAAGGGAAAGTCAATGGTAACTGTGGCAGCAGAAGATTTCAGGATAATTAGAAAAAGTTGGCGCTTCTTGAGGACGAGAAAAGTTTTACATTTGACAACCATCAATCGACAAGAATTAGGACAACGAAACCGGAGGAAGCTAAGGATAAACCCTAACCAACCTCACTGAAATTGTTTCTTTTAATGAACTTTGCTATAAAAACAGGATCTCATACCTCCTCAAGTTGCCCTCTCTACCAATAGTGAGAAAAGGGCCTCTCTCACAAGGCAGCAGATTTTCAAGGGGGAGTTCGGCAGGAGTGCCTGATTTTAATTTATGAACCGACGGTGAAAATTTAGAGGGGTTAGAGGGCTTAGGAGTTATAGTGGTTCTTCGGCAAGCTGATTTAACGCTTTCTCGGATCGAGTCAGGTGACGGCTCCGTTGTCGGGGATTAGCTAAAATTGACAAGTCTGACTGCACAGCCTCAGAAAGCCTTGGAGACATTTTTGGTAAGTAGGGTTCTAAACGGTTGTCGATATGTCTAATCCCCGTAGTGGTCTGGTACTGGCTGAGCCTGGGGCCTCCTATCAATTAGGTGGGGG
>JBFLZA010000608.1:0-5629 GCA_040756535.1 Cyanobacteriota bacterium | reverse complement strand
GGTCTTGTACAGTATTGGTTAATCTAAGTACTCCTGTTCCAGGGACATCGGCTGTTGTACCACAGTTGGGAATTGACCCTGGAGCAGTGGGGCCATTCGCTGTCAAGCAAGGAATAAAAGAGCCTCCAACTGTCCAGCCAAAAGCCGTTGAGTCCCTAAATTCCTGTCTGACGATGGCGACCTGAGCATGAGCGGGTGAACTACTTGCTGCAACTAGCAAGATTGTGCCACCAAAGAGCCAGCCTAGAGGCCCGCGTCTAATTAACGTAAAAGTTCGGTCAAAAAATTGCATGGTAGATTGCCCAACTAGCCATCCTGTAATACAGGGCGGAACGTGGGGTTAAGATACTGTACTGTGTGTTCGGTAGTAATCAGCTAAAAGTTAGATGTGTTGTATTACGTATATGGTATGGAGCGATCGCATTCATTGGCTCCCTTTCCCTTTTTGATTAGACGAGTGGCTTGCAGCCTGCGAAAATAGTTGAGATTGCAGCCCAATCATCAGGAGTCAGTGTAATGAGGCTTAGTCGGTGGGCGTCTGTAGAACGCGCTTCCATAATGCGGTCAATTCTTTTGGCTTTTGTGGCTTTCGCTTTGGCTATTGTTCTATCAAATTGCGATCGCTCCTCGACAAACCAGACGAGTAATAGCCCCTCACCGGCAAATAATCCAGCAGCCGTTCCTCAAGGAGCGTTAGTCTATGGTTCAGGCGGAGAACCCGTTAATTTAGAACCGGGCAATATTGAAGACGGCAATTCCATCATTGTCCAACAGCAAATTTACGATCGCTTACTCAGCGTTAAACCCGGTACTACTGAGTTAGAACCCGGTTTAGCAACCGAGTGGAAGTCTTCTGAAGACGGTAAAGTTTGGACATTCAAGCTGCGATCGGGTGTGAAGTTTCACGATGGTACCGATTTCGACGCTCAAGCCGTGAAATTTAATGTAGATCGCTGGTGGGACGCAAAAAACGAGTTTGGCTACCGCGATGCGGGGAAGACTTACACCATTTGGCAAAACCTATTCGGTGGCTTCAAGGGATCTGAGCAATCGATTGTGCAAGATGTTGTCGTTGAGGGGAAGGATACCATTAAGTTTGTCCTCAAACAGCCCTTTGCCATTTTCCCGGCTGCGATCGCTGCTGGCTATTTCGGCATCGCTAGCCCTACCGCCATCCAGAAAGCTCAATCCCTTTACGGTACTCCTTCATCCATTGCCGTAGGAACGGGGCCGTTTATTTTTAAAGAATGGCGCACAGGCGATCGCATCGTCCTCACCAAAAACCCAAACTACTGGCAGCAAGGCTTACCCAAATCTGAGCAGTTGATCTTTCGCTTTATTACGGCCCCAGCGGCGAGGTTAGCGCAATTACGGGCAGGGACAATCGACATGACAGTCGATCTGACTCCCGATCAACTCGCAGAAGTGCAGCAAGACCCGAATCTAGAAGCAATCTACCGCCCATCCTTCAATGTCGGCTACTTAGCGCTCAATCCCAGTTATGAGCCTCTCAGTAAGCCAGAAGTCCGTCAAGCGATCGCGCTTGCCCTAAACAGAGAAGCGATTGTTAAGGCATTTTGGAGCGAATTGGGTGAAAGCACCCCTCACTTCACTCCTCCTGTGCAAAAAGAGTTTCAATCCGAAAAAGTCCCTGGCTATCCCTTCAATCCTGAGGTAGCCAAGCAAGTCATTGCTGAAGCCGGCTATCCGAATGGGTTCCCCCTCGATCTTTGGTATATGCCAGTTAGCCGTCCCTACTTCCCCACACCCAAACAGACGGCTGAAGCCTTTGCAGCTGACTTGAGTGCGATCGGTATCAATGTTAACCTGCAAACAAAAGACTGGGCCGCATACCTGAGCGATCGCAACAAATCCCCCGGTTACCACGCCTTCATGCTGGGTTGGATTGGTGACTATGGTGACCCTGATAGCTTCTACTATCCTCACTTTGGGCCAGGTGCTACCACCGACTTAGGGAACTGGAAAAACGAAGAAGTGTTCAAGCTTTTAGATCAGGGACGCGCCACACAGGACAAGGCAGAACGAATCAAAATTTATCAGCAGATAGACGAAATTTTGTTTCTGGAAGCGGTGCGTATTCCCATTGTCCATGCTCGGCCCCTGTTAGCCAAGCGTAAGCGAGTCAGCGGTTGGACACCCAGTCCCTTAGGTTCTGAACAGCTAGGGGAAGTTACTAAGTAAGCGATAAATTTGTTGTAGGGGCGGGTTTAGGGATAACCTTTGTGATCTCACCGGAAAATTCCCGACAAAACCCGCCCTTCCCCCACGCACATCCCCCCGAAAAATCCCATACATCGGTTTTTGTATAGGGATTGTTGGATGCGATCAGCTTCGCTGGTGCCAAAGGCGATCGCATATCGTTGGGTTATCGGTAAATTTGTTCATGGGTGATATCAACTCCGCTTAGATAGTCATCATAAAAACTCTCTTTGCGTCCCGCGTCCCCGCGTCCCCGCGTCTATCCTAACGATGAGTATTCAAACGGAATCGATATGAGGGTGGGTTTTGTACAAGGGTTATCGATGTATTTGTTAGGGCAAGGGCGGGTTTTGATGATCAGTTATTGGTTTTCCCGGCAATTTAGTCGCTAAACCCGCCCCTACAAAATCCTACAAAAACGGGGAATAGGCATTAGGTATACAGCATTTCCAAAATCCAAAATCCAAAATCTAAAATCCTGGCATTAACATGGGTCGATATATCCTCAGACGCCTTCTCAACTTAATTCCTGTTCTCTTAGGAATTACGCTGTTAGTGTTCCTCCTCCTGCACTTAATTCCAGGCGACCCAGCACAGATAATGGCAGGAGAACGAGCTACACCGGAAACAGTTGAGGCAATTCGAGAACAGTTAGGTTTAAACAAGCCTTTACTAGTACAGTACTTTCTGTTTGTAGGTAATCTGCTGCGTTTTGACCTGGGCAACAGCATTATTAGTGGTGCTTCAATTATTCAAGAAATCGCTACTCGCTGGCCTGCTACCTTTGAGCTAGCCGTTGCGGCCCTGTTAATTGCCCTTATTCTAGGAATTCCGGCGGGAGTTTTGGCAGCCGTTGGCAAAAATAGTGCGATCGATAATCTCACCATGAGCGGTTCTTTGCTCGGTGTTTCTATGCCAGTCTTCTGGTTAGGATTGCTTCTGATTTACCTGTTTGCTGTCAACCTGCAATGGCTTCCACCTGGTTTACGGATTAGTCAGGAAGCTGCGTTAATGTTCAAACCCATTACTGGTTTCTATGTATTAGATGCCCTACTCCAAGGAAACTGGAACGTATTCAAAAATGTACTCGCTCACCTCATTCTGCCAGCGCTGACTTTGAGTACTATCCCTTTAGCCATCATCGCCCGAATTACCCGCAGTGCCATGCTCGAAGTCTTGTCTCAAGATTACATCCGCACGGCGAGGGCAAAGGGGGTTTTAGAACGCTGGGTGATTTTCAAACACGCCTTGAAAAATGCTCTTTTGCCAGTTGTGACGATTATTGGCTTGCAGTTTGGGGCGCTTTTGAGTGGGGCGATTTTAACTGAAACTATTTTCACTTGGCCTGGAATTGGCTCTTGGATTTACGATGGTATTCTTAACCGGGATTATCCAGTTGTCCAGGCTGGGGTAATTTTTGTATCGATTAGTTTTGTGCTAATCAATCTTCTAGTTGATATATCTTATGCTTTTCTAGACCCTAGAATTCAGTATCAATAAGAATAGTCATTAGTTATTAGTTATTAAGTAGGTAGGCACAAATAAACGCAGGTATGTTAACAAATGTTAAAAGTCTAAAACCCTCTTCCCTTCTGCCTTCTGCCTTGCCTCAACGACAAATATTAATACCCACCTACTTAGTCAATGCGCCTGAATACTTGGAGAGTTAATTCTTGGAATGCACTTGGGCGATTTTTACAATCTACATCGGGGAGGATTGGTTTTTTTCTTGTAATTGCACTCATTCTCCTAGCGCTTCTCGCTCCAGTATTACACCCTTATGACCCATCGACTGACCGAGACTATCTGGCACGGTTAAAACCCCCAAGTTTACAACATTGGTTGGGTACGGATGGTCTTGGGCGAGATGTACTGGTACTGGTATGGTATGGACTGCGTATCTCGCTTTTTGTTGGTTTAATTTCGGTGTTGCTAGGACTACTGATAGGCGTAGTATTGGGTCTAGTTGCTGGTTACTTCCGAGGATGGCCCGATATCGGAATTGGCTGGGTGACGGATATTCTGTTAGCCTTTCCTTCGATTTTACTAGCGATCGCAGTTGTTACCATCACTGGCCCTAGCTTACCCAGTGTGATGATTGCGGTAGGAATTGTACAAATCCCGATTTTCATTCGACTCACTCGAAGTATGGTGCTATCCCTGCGAGAGCAAGAGTTTGTGCAAACGGTAATCGCATTCGGGGCAACGCCAGGGCGAATCATTTTCCGCCATATCTTACCTGCGAGTCTCGCACCTATTGTGGTACAGGCGACATTATCAATTGGTACAGCAACCTTAGAAGCAGCGGGTTTGGGCTTTTTGGGTTTGGGCGCTAAACCTCCTACGCCAGAGTTGGGGACGATGCTGTCTGATGCCTTTAAAAATGGCTATTCCCTCTCCGCACCTTGGACAGTGCTGTTCCCTGGTTTGATGATTACGCTGATTGTTTTAGCCTTTAACCTTCTAGGGGATGGTTTACGAGATGCTCTAGATCCACGAGGGAATGGTTAAAAGTGCGATCGCATCCTCTAAAATTTTCAGCTAAACAAGCGATCGCATAGATACAAGTAGAGCTAGCAAGCACCAACTTTTTTAGCACTTTACTATACTTAGTAATTAAGACAGAAGTGGCAAAAACATCTTTGCCATAATTAATACGGAGCGAACTTCTGGATGAATTCTCCTAAGCCTCAAATCCAGTTAATTGAGCAACCTGCCACAGCAGAATTCGCTCTCCATGTATGTTTGAGATTATCATCAGACCTATTCTGCATTCTTAGACAAGACGGATATTTCCAGCCTCTCAACTCAGCATGGGAAACTGTACTGGGATGGACTCAACAAGAACTGCTCACGCAACCTTGGATTGACTTTGTCCATCCAGATGATGTGGAAGCTAGTCTTTGGGCCAAAACGCGGTTCTCTCAAGAAGAGGTTGTCGAATATGAAAATCGCTACCTCCACAAAGATGGAAGCTACCGTTGCCTGACTTGGAAAGTTTCACAGGAAAAAGATGGACTCTTCTATGCCATTGCCCAAGACATTACTGAGCGCAAACTAGCAGAAGAGGCATGGCTACAGACATTCTCAGAGCTAAAAAAAAGAGTTGATGAGCATACCCAACAGCTAAAGCTAACGAATGAGCGGCTTAGTGCCGAGATTGCTGAACACCAGAAGACAGTGTTAGCACTACAGCAAAGTGAGGAACGCTATCGTGCCATTGTTGAAGATCAAACGGAACTGATTTGTCGGTTTAAGGCAGACGACACGATCACGTTTGTCAATGATGCATACTGCCGCTACTTCAATAAACCCCGCGAGTCGCTAATTGGGCAGAAATTTTTGCCAGAGATGCCTCCTGAAGACCGACAATTGATTACCAATAACTTTCGCTCTCTTTCTCTAGAGC
>JBFLZA010000607.1:0-5644 GCA_040756535.1 Cyanobacteriota bacterium | reverse complement strand
GCCTGCAATCTACAATCTCATGGAGTTGTACCCACAACCCCAAGGAGGACGCCCGTCCGTGCAGTACATCCCCATGCCCTACCAACCCCGTCCGGCGCTACCAGAGCCAAAGGGAAGACCATTACCGGAGCAAGCTTAATCTTGAGCTGCCTTAGGGAGAGGGGAAGGGCAAAGGGGTAAGGGGTAAGGGGGAAAGGTGCCTTGGAAGAAAATTCCGACTCCCAGCAAATCCCTTTTTCCTTTTCCGAGTGAGGCGAGTTGGCTCTCCTCCGCTGATTAAACCCCCTTACAGAAGAAGGAGAACTCCCGCCAAGCTTTCTTGAAGCCATCCAACACTAAAGGCTGACACTTTACCGCGATGAAGGAGGGTTTGTTGGTGGTGTTGGGCTGGGAGAGGGGGAAAGTAATGGACTAGGTATAGGTACTGGCGAGGGCGAGGGACTGGGTGGAGTTATCCTTGGGGTTGGAGTTGGAGGTGGGGTTGGAGTCGGAGTCGGAGTTGGAGTTGGGATTGGAGTTATCCTTGGGGTTGGAGTTGGAGTTGGAGTTGGGGTTGGAGTCGGAGTCGGCGTTGGAGTCGGAGTCGGCGTTGGAGTTGGTGCTGGTGTTTCAACTGGCTTATCCAAAATTTCCCTGGCTTCCTGGTCAAGCCGCTGACGGACTTGTAAGTTAGCAATTCCCGTCACGGGTAGATTGTATTGCTCCTGAAATCGCCTGACAGCGGCTTCAGTTTGTGGATCATAAAACTGGGTAACAGGCAAAGCCGGACTGGGCTGAAGTACAAGGTTTAGATTGGACTTAAGAATTCTGACCAAATTGGCTGCCAGATTCTGGGTATTCGGACCTGCTATACCATCTACCGCTAGCTTATATCCCTGCTGAAACTCGCGAATGGCAGTTCTGGTTGTGTCATCTCTTAAGGTATCTCCAGGCGTAACGTTGTAGCCAAAGCCACGCAAAACAGACCGAAATTCACTTGGAGTATAATCTCGGCTGCGAACAGCAAAAGCGACTTCGGAACTGACCAAACTGGCGGCGAAACCGATGCTAATAACAGCAATTGGCACTCCATACGGATTCCACATGATTTACATTCCTCACACCAATGAGCGATCCAGATAACAGTTTGAACAGGTACAGTTTAAGCTAAAATGTGCCTTTTTTTCTTATTGATATAATATTTTCTCTCATTTTTGGCAAGACCAATTTGTTGCCAAAATACAAGATGGCGATGCGTTTTATTGACCTCCTGCTACGGTTGTATCAATTCTAGAAGACTGTGAAATTGAAAAGAGCGGTAGAGTTCTATCTCTAACAGCTTTTGTGCCTCCTCTAGATGAAACAATGGCATCTGAAGGGCGCTAGCTACGCTTTGGAATAATCTCTAACTAAAAAAACTATGTCATCCTTGCAAAAACTGACCCCAGTAAACAGCAAAAGTAAATTGCACCAGAGCCTCTGGTTTGAACGAGGGATGGCGCTTCTCGCGTCGGCAAACTTGTTGTTAGTGCTATTTGATTTGAGCTATATTCCCCTGCGAAATTTCTGGCTCCAAGGGAGAATCACTCTGCCTTTACTCAATCAAACCCTTCTGGTTCCGATGCCAGCGATCGCTAAGTGGTATGACCCCATTAAAGGAATTGAACCCTATCGAGATACACAAGAGTACTTACAGAGAGTAGACGATTTAGAAAAAACGCTTGGCATTACTGAGTTACCCTCGCTACAGCCCGACACAGAAATTATTACCCGGTTACGCTCCCAGCAAGCAGCAGAAATCCTTGAAGATTTGCGCGGCAGGAGCGTAGAAATAGTTGATACCAATCCGTTTCAGGTAGCCAATAAGACAGGTACCCTGGAAAAGATCAAAAATCGAATGCGAGACCACGTTCCCAATCAGGAGAATTCATCTAAAGTAGCATTCAGGCGGTTTTGGAGCCAAAACTACCTAGAAGCCAGAGGCATTGAGAGACAACTGATTTTTTTTAACCAGGAAATTCGACCCTTAATAGAAACTAACTACTATCGTCCCATTGGGGAAAATGGTGAATTTACAGACAACTTTTGGCTCCTTGACTTACCGTTTGTTATTTTGTTTGGACTAGAGTTTCTCTCTCGTACTTGGTTAATCAGTCGCCGACATATTGGTGTCAGTTGGCTCGATGCGATGCTGTGGCGTTGGTACGACATCTTTCTTTTGCTGCCCTTTTGGCGCTGGCTGCGTATCATCCCTGTAACCATTCGTTTAAATCAGGCTGAGCTAATAGACCTCGATCGCATCCAAAAGCAAATCAGTCAGGGATTTGTTGCCAACCTCGCTGAAGATATCACAGAAGTAGTGGTGATTAGCGTCATCAATCAGCTTCAAAGTTCCATTCGCGGCGGGGATATAACTAGGTGGCTTTCCCAACGAGAAGTCCGCCCCTACGTTGATATCAATAATACAGATGAAGTTGCAGCGCTAACTACTTTGGTAACGCGGCTTGTGGTCGATCGCGTTCTCCCTAAAATCCAACCTGATATAGAAGCCCTACTACACCACAATCTGGAAAAAACGATCAAGCAGTCCCCAGCTTACCAGAAGCTTGAGCAATTACCAGGACTCGATCAACTCCAACATCAGCTAACTGAACGCTTGGCAAAAGACATCACCCAAGCCCTCTACGAAGGTCTCCACATGGCACTGCAAGAAGACCCTGTCGGGGAACAACTGTTCAAACGCCTGATTGAACATCTCAACGAAGCCATAGGAACAGAAATCCAGGCTAAACAAACGACACAAAGAATTCAGTCCTTGCTAACGGATTTGTTAGAAGAAGTCAAAATTAATTATGTCGAGCGCATGTCTGAACAGGATTTAGAGGCAGTCTTAGAACAAACAAGAACAATCCGCAAAATTGCTCAGCAATAGATTGGGGGTGTAAGGGAACCCAAAGGAAGTCTTTTTTAGGTAAAGGAAGACAAGGAAGCCGATTTACTGATATTCCGGAAAAAACTCCTCCATTTTTTGTTTTTCTTTCCGCTTCCGGTTCCTAATCCCTAAGCCTCAATCCCCAGTCACAGGACGAGCTAATTGCGCTACACTCGAACATAGCAACAGAAGTCACTCTGTTCGTCGCTAGGCTTCTTGGAAGAAATTTTACCTGGAAGTGGGGGTCACCCACTTTTTTTATTGAAGCGTTCTAATGACTCATCCATTGATTCCACAACTACTAGAATTGGCAACCCCAGTAGCCGAAAGCCTTGGATTTGAGGTCGTCGGGGCAGTTTTTCATACCAACAGACGCCCACCCGTGCTGCGTGTGGATATCCGTAATCCCACGGATGATATCAGTTTAGATGACTGTGAGCAGATGAGTCGGGCTCTGGAAGAAAAACTAGACGCTGTGGATCTCATTCCAGACGCCTATGTTCTGGAAATCTCCAGTCCTGGTATCTCGCGAGAGCTAACCACAGAGCGAGAATTCATTTCCTTTAAAGGGTTTCCTGTCATTGCCCAGACATCTGAACCCTATGAAGGTCACACTGAGTGGCGCGGAAAGTTGATTCGCCGTGATGATACTGGAGTTTACCTGAATCAAAAGGGTCGTACAATCACCATTCCCCGTCATCTGGTGGCCAGGGTGCAGTTGGACGATAAAGGATGAAATCGGCTGGAAGCCTGTAGCTGCTGGCGGATGGCTTCTCACTGTGGAACGTGAACTACTTATCCTTAGCGTAGTCGATTGCCGTTGATTGCGAGTTCTCGTTCTTGGGGAGAGCCTAGCGTTTCCTGTTACCTCTAGGAGTTGGAATTCCAACTCCTAAAGGTCTAGAGGGTGTTGCAGTAGGTAGGAGTTGCCTCTTTGAGGATAGCGCGTGATGTAGTACGTAGCGTCAAGGAGGCAAGGTTAGAACATGCTAATTTGGCTTTTGTTCTCACATTGAGCTTCAGCATGGTGCTAACAACTTGCTTACCTTTTAACCCTTAGAAAACCTTTTTTCATTATTCCTCGCTAATTAAGGAGATATGCTTATGTCGATAGTTGCTTTACCGGGGCTGAAAAAAATGATTGAAGAAATCAGCCAAACCCATAATCTACCGAAATCTGCTGTTCAGCAAGCGCTACGAGAAGCATTATTGAAAGGATATGAACGCTATCGCCGCGCTCAACGTCTCGATAGGCATCACTTTGAAGACGAATACTTCGATAACTTTGAAGTTGATCTCGATATCGACGAAGAGGGATTTCGCGTTCTATCCACCAAAACCATTGTTGAAGAAGTTAGCAACAGCGACCATCAAATTTCACTCAAAGAAGTTCAGGAAGTAGCTTCTGAAGCACAACCGGGTGACTCCGTGGTACTCGATGTCACACCCGAGCAAGGTGAATTTGGTCGGATGGCAGCCATTCAAACCAAGCAAGTTTTATCACAAAAACTGCGAGACCAGCAGCGTAAGCTTATTCAGGAAGAATTTACTGAGTTAGAAGGAACAGTTCTCAACGCCAGAGTGCTGCGATTTGAGCGACAATCGGTAATTATGGCTCTGAGCAGTGGTTTTGGTCAGCCAGAGGTTGAAGCCGAACTGCCCAAGCGGGAACAGCTACCAAATGACAACTATCGCGCTAATGCGACATTTAAGGTTTATCTCAAGAAGGTTCGCGAAGGCCCTCACCGGGGACCACAACTTGTCGTTTCCAGAGGTGCGGCAGGTTTAGTCGTCTATCTGTTTGCCAACGAAGTTCCAGAAATTGAAGACGAAGTCGTGCGGATTGTGGCAGTGGCAAGAGAAGCCAATCCCCCCTCTCGTCATGTGGGACCACGCACTAAGATTGCAGTGGATACCCTAGAGCGAGATGTCGATCCGGTCGGTGCTTGTATCGGCGCTAGAGGGTCGCGCATTCAAGTGGTGGTCAACGAATTACGGGGTGAAAAAATTGACGTCATTCGCTGGTCGCCTGACCCATCTACCTATATTGCTAACGCTCTAAGTCCAGCACGCGTCGAGCAGGTGTTGCTAGTCAATCCGGAAGGGCGTCAGGCCCATGTTTTAGTGACGGAAGACCAGCTCAGTCTGGCAATTGGTAAAGAGGGGCAGAATGTCCGCCTTGCGGCTCGCCTTACGGGTTGGAAAATTGATATTAAAGATGTGGCTAAGTACGATTACGAAGCAGAACATCGCAAAATAGAAGCAATGCAAGCGGCTCAAGCTAAGGAGCAAGAAGCACAAGAAGCACAAGATGATGAGGAAGATGAGATCGATATGCTGAAAGCAGAGGATTCTGAGTCAGTGGTCGCCTATGGGGATCAAGACTATCGGGATCAAGAAGAAGAATAGGAGAAAGAAGCCGTAATTTAATCTCCAGTTGGCAGGTGCGTACCTGCCGATGCCAGTTTTCCTCCAGTTCCCTGCGATTCTTTAGACCTAATAACCCCAACACCCATTCGCCTTGAGGAGTTAAACAACATTTACTACCCACTCTATGGAACCCAACTATCGACGCTGTCTAAGCTGCCGTAAGGTATCACCTAAACAGGCGTTCTGGCGCATTGTCCGAGTCTATCCATCGGGACAGGTACAATTAGACGAGGGGATGGGGCGTTCTGCCTACCTCTGTCCTCAAAGCAGCTGTCTGTCAGCAGCTCAAAAGAAAAACCGATT
>JBFLZA010000606.1:0-5652 GCA_040756535.1 Cyanobacteriota bacterium | reverse complement strand
AATTGGCAGAAAATATACAGGAAGTTTTTTGGATAAACTCTCCCGACGCACAAAACATGCTCTACATCAGTCCGACCTATGAAAGGATATGGGAGCGCTCCTGTGAGAGCTTATACCAAGACCCTGCATCCTGGATAGAATCGGTCTATGCAGAAGATCGAGACCGGGTGATTGCTGCCTTCAAAAGCCGCAAACCTGGAGAAATCAACTTTAACGAAGAGTATCGAATTGTACAACCCAATGGCTCCATCCGTTGGATCTGGGCGCGTGAATTTCCGATTAAAAATGAATCGGGAGCAGTCTATCGTCTCGCTGGCATTGCCGAAGACATCACAGAACGCAAGCAAGTCGAGGAAGAACGGGAGCAACTCCTGGCTAGGGAGAAAACGGCCCGCACCCAAGCGGAAATCGCCAACCGCACTAAGGATGAGTTCCTATCAATCTTGTCCCATGAGCTACGCACCCCCCTCAACGCTATACTCGGCTGGGCGCAAATGCTTCGCAGTCGGTGGAATTTCGATAGCGCAACCACAACTCGTGCCTTAGAAATCATTGAGCGTAACGCGAGAGGACAGGCGCACCTGATTGAAGATTTACTAGATATCTCACGCATTATTACTGGAAAGCTGCGTCTTAATGTCCGCCCTGTTCAACTCATATCCGTCATCGAAGCGGCAATTGATACAGTACGCCCAGCTATTAATGCTAAAAACATTCGCCTGCAAAGCGTCTTCGACCCTTCCATAGAAGCAGTTTTAGGCGATCCCGATCGCTTGCAACAAGTCGTCTGGAATTTACTTTCAAACGCCATTAAGTTTACCCCCACAGGCGGGAGTGTAGAAGTTCGATTAGAGCGCCTTGATTCCCAGGTACAAATTGTAGTCAGTGACACAGGCCAGGGAATTCCGGCTGATTTTCTACCCTATGTTTTCGATCGCTTTCAACAGGCCAATAGTACAACAACTAGAACTCATGGGGGATTAGGACTAGGGTTATCGATTGTCCGTCACTTGGTAGAACTACAAGGTGGTAGTGTTCAAGCTTATAGTTCAGGAGAGGGACAGGGGGCAACGTTTACGATTGAGCTTCCACTCCCAAAAATTCAAGATACTAGTAGTAAAGAGCAGGTAAACCTAACCCCTACTGGTGAAGTGCCGTTGGAGCAACTTCCATCCCTGAAGGGTTTACATATCCTGCTGGTTGATGATGAGGTAGATGCTCGCGAGTTAATTGCTACACTTCTTATGCAATATGATGTTCAAGTTACGGCAGTTGCTTCAGCAGAGGAAGCCCTGAAAACGTTGGAACGCCTAAAACCAGATTTAATCATTAGTGATATTGGGATGCCCTATGAAGATGGCTATGCTCTAATTCGCAAAGTCAGGGCACTGGATGCAGCACAAGGACGAATTCCAGCCATAGCTTTGACAGCCTATGCGAGAGAGGAGGATCGCACGCAGGCTCTATCTGCTGGATTTCAAATGCATATTGCTAAGCCAGTTAATTTGGTTCAGCTGACTACAGGGGTTGCTCAGTTGACTGGACGGAGTGAATGATGAATTATGAATGATGAATTATGAATTGGGAATTGGGAAAAACGCTTTATTTTTGGCACCCTTCGGGTAGGGAAAAGCGAAAAGGAAACTCTATTCATCAATGTAGGGGCGTGGAAAAACGACTTAGAAATATTGCTGGATGCTCACTTTTTTATTTTTGATAATGAATTAAGGGACTTGAAAGCAGGTCGCGTTGTCTTATTTTCCCCTTTTCCCCTTTTCCCCTTCCCCTTTTCCCCTTCCCCCTTCCCCTCCTCACACAAGGTTTCGGTCAATTTGAGGGGAGTTTTTCCAGGTGTACCAGTGCATTGTAGTCGGGAATCCCAACTTCTGGCGATCGCTTCTTTTGATCCAACAAGACATTCCCTTCCGGCCAATGCACCTGCAAATTTCCTGGCTTAATCGGTGCTAGGTAGACTTTCCCCTTGAACTCACCCAATTCGTTTTTGAGAATCACCGCATCACCCTCGTTTAACCCTAACTTCTCGGCATCTACCTGACTCATCAACACAGCCTCGCGCACTGCCCCAGTAATGGCATCTTTGCGTTCTTGCACCATACTGTTAAACTGCTTCCCTCGGCGTGTTGCCACCAGGAAATATCCTTCTGGTACATCCTTTTGAGGGGGAGATAAGACCGAAAAATGAGCTTTACCATCGGGTGTCGGGAAGTTCCAGCCAAAGCACAGATGGGAACCCCCGTATTGGAACTGATCCCCGGCTTCCTTTAAGTGTTGAATCCCTGCATACTGAGAAATAACCTGGGCGATTTCCTGGCGAATTGCGGCGGTGCTATCAAAATGCAGCTTATCAGCTAAATCAGGGCGTGCTCGTCTGGCGAGTTCCATAAACACCTCCCATTCTGGACGTGCCTCACCAATGCGAGGGCCAGGAATTTCGGGACTAAAAATCACTCGTCGTTCCGTGCTGGTTTCTGTAACGCCCCCTGGCATTTCGTAGCGTGTGGTGGCAGGTAGCAGTACTACGGTGTCTGCGGGTTCAATTAGCATCTGCGTCGATAGCACAATATCCATGTGTACCCGCAGAGGCACCCGCTTTAACGCTTCCTCGACATAATCCGGTTCCGGCAGAACTTCTAGGAAATTACCGCCTACTGAAAATAACACATCCAGTTTCCCCTCATAAGCTGCATCAATCATTTCCGATGCGATTAACCCCGTGGAGGTAGGGACTTCAAAGCCCCATTGTTCGCTCAACTGACGTGCATTTTCTGAGGTAATCGGTTTCCCTCCGGGCAAGGCAGTGGTATAGCATCCCATCTCGGCACCCCCCTGTACCCCAGAATGCCCCCGAATGGGCATTAACCCGCATCCTTCTCTACCCACAAACCCTTTTGTCAAAGCCAGGTTAATAATTGCTCGCACATTGTCCTCGCCGCACTCGTGCTGGGTAATGCCCATACTCCAAACAAATACGGCTTTGTGTGCTTTGCCAACCATTTCAGCAAAGGTGTACATCTCTTCCTGGGTTGCGCCGGAAATGCGCTCTAGTTCTTCCCAAGACTGAGCATCTAGTGCGGCTTTTAGTTCTTCATAGCCAGTTGTATAGCGATCGATAAATGATGAGTCTACCCAACCGTTAGCGATCATATGCTTGAGGGTGCCATTTAAAAAAGCCATGTCTCCCCCCATGTTCACCAAGAAAAAGTCTTCCGCAAACTTGGTGCCAAACAGGGCACTTTCCACAATTGAGGGCACCCAGTAGCGCTCCATCCCTGGTTCTCGGTAAGTGTTAATCACTACAATCCGAGTCCCTGCTTTTTTTGCCCAGTGCAGGTATTTAACCGTAACCGGCTGGTTGTTGGCTACGTTGGAGCCAATAAAGACGAGTAAATCTGTGCCAATCCAATCTTTATAAGAACAGGTAGTCGCCGCTACTCCTAGTGCCGTCTTGAGTCCGGCGGTGCTGGGAGAATGGCAGATGCGGGCAGCATTGTCAACGTTATTCGTACCCATTGCCCGTACTGCTTTTTGAGCGGCGTAGTAGGTTTCGTTAACCGTACCTCGACTGGTAAGGTAAAAACTGAGCCGGTTGGGTGTGGAGACGCGAATTTCAGAGGTAATCGCCTCCATTGCCTGATCCCAGCTCACTCGACGGAAGCCTTTCTCCCCCCGTTGACGCAGCATCGGGTAAGGAAGTCGCCCCAACTCGCGCAACTCGGCACTGTTTTTCTCTGCTAAATTAGAAGCATCCTGCAAGACTTGGGAATCCAGCTCTGGCATCGTATTCATCCGCAGCAAACGTAGTCTAACGTTGCACACATGGATGCCTTCAACTGTCCAATCACTCATTCCGGTTGTGCCTAAGGCGCAACCATCGCAAACACCTTTGTTGAGAATATCCCAAGCATAAGGGAACTGGTCGCGATTGATCCAAATGGCTCGAAAAACTTCCCAGTAGTTGTTGGGGTATTGTTCGCCAAGGCCGAAAGGTTTCCAGCTAGCCCAGTGGGAGGGAGTCCAGTGCTTTTTTGGGTGACGCAGCATGATCAGAGGCACTCCTAATCTTAGGCGATTTCTTCAAGCTACCATAGGTTGAAAAGTACAGAATAGGGGTTTTTTCATGAACTTTGATGTACCTGATTCCTATTCCCAGTAGTTTTTTGGGGCAAAAATAAATTTTAAGGTTTTATTACTTTCACGATCAGTGTGTTATGAATGAAGTAACCTGGAACATTGAACAACAGTTCCAAGCCTTGTTTGAGTTTTCTCCAGTTAGTATAGCGCTCATCAATAAAGAAGGCAGGATTGTTCAAAGTAATCCTACATTTCAAACTCTATTTGGATATGCGGTAGAGGAACTGCCAAAAAAATATTTTTTCGATTTGTATCAGCCAGATGAGCGTCAGTTGATTTTTGAATATTTCCAGGAACTGCTATCGGGAAAGCAGCTTTTTTTTGTCGGTAGATACCGTTGCTATTGCAAAAATAACCGTCTAATTGAGATAAATTTATCAGTCAATGCCGTAGGGGATGCAAATGGCTTACCTCAATATGCGATCGCAATTTTTCAAAGCCTTGAGGAAAGCCAGCAACCTTCGTTAAATTTACAGGACGCTCAACTGCAAAAACAGGGAACTGAGCAATCTGGCTCACTTCAGGAAGCTCATATACTCCTAAATCAAGAAAGAACAGAGCGCCAGAAAGCCCAAAAAGCACTTAAATTCCAAGGAGAATTAACTCAAGCTCTGATTAATCTTTATCCCAATACTATTTTATCTCAAGGTAGTTTTGCCGTTGTAACAGATGCCAATACCTTAGAAGCAATGGAATCAGAACTACAACAGACAAAAGCACAACTAAGAGCTGTTTTAGATGCCATGCCTGGGTTTGTTTGCTGGGTTAATTCCCAGGGAAAATACTTAGGCGTTAATCAACACATGGCTGATACATTTAACCTATCTCCAGAAACTTTTGTCGGTCAAGACCTGAGCTTTTTGGAAAATAGCCCTGATTTTACTCAATTTATGGCTAATTTTCTGGCTGATTCTGTTTCAACGGGTCACCATGTCGTTAAGGCAAAAGTCAACGACTCAAACCGACATTACTTAATTGCTGCTCAGAAATATCATCAAGACTCTCTAGCCGTTTCCGTTGGAATTGATATTACCGAGCGTAAGCTGGCAGAGGCACAAATTCAAGCCTCATTGCGAGAAAAAGAAGTTTTATTACAAGAAATTCATCATCGAGTCAAAAATAACTTACAGGTAATCTCCAGCTTGCTCGACTTGCAATCACAGCAAATCGAGGAGCAAGCCATGCTGGAGGTATTCCGAGAAAGCCAAAACCGAGTCAAGTCGATGGCTCTAGTTCATGAAAAATTATATCAATCTAAAAATTTTGCCAGAATTAATTTTGCTGAGTATACTGAAAGCTTGACTAATTTTTTATTTAAAGCTTATATTTTAAATTCAGGAAACGTTAACTTGGAACTCGATATTGATGAAGTGAATTTTGATATCGAGATAGCGATTCCCTGTGGTTTAATTATCAATGAGTTAGTTTCCAACGCTCTCAAGTATGCATTTCCTAATAATCGTTCAGGAACAGTTAGAGTGGTTATTCGTTCTGAAGGAA
>JBFLZA010000605.1:0-5653 GCA_040756535.1 Cyanobacteriota bacterium | reverse complement strand
GGCGGAGGCTGCACCAACGCCATTACTCCTTGGGGGTGGGGGAGCTGGTGGAACGCGAGGAGGAGGCGGTGGTGAGATTGGCGGGCGCTGTGAGTCTGTCATAGTTTCACTTGTGACTTAGCTAAGAGAAGTGATCTTACGAACTATATTACGAACTATATATAGTCTTCCCAAGGTAAGGGGTTCGGTATCATTCCCTCACAACAATACTAAATATTTGCTTTCTGAAATTGAGAGACTTCTGCTGCCAGTCTGAAGCAAGCTAGTGAACAGCCACTCATTTTTAGCAGTACCTTAGCAAAATTATGAGAGCGGCAGCGGATTGTCATAAGAAATGTAAAGCCTCGACTTAGCTTGTCCGCCTGTATCGCTTCCTAGCTATGGGTAGGGAGAATTACTGAAGACGAACTTTTGTCAAGCTAGCTAAATCAATCTTCTACCGCTAGGGGGATTATTCATTTTGCTTTTGACTAAAATTGTGATTTTTGTAACGATTCAGATCCATAAATGTACACAACTGAGTGTAAATTTTTTTAAACATAAGCTCATCTTAATCGAGAGTTTTCCTATACTGATTTTCACCCTCTTAATTCACAGAGGCTTAATTAAGCGACTTTTCTGTAAACTACCTTTTTTAATCACTCCAGGAGGAACAATCGTGGAATTAACAAATCGTCAGAGCTTAGAAAAGACCTACTCTTTAGCAATGGTCAAAAGCTTTTTGATCTGGACATTTACGTTAGGGGTTTGCTTACTCGTTGTAGGATTTCCCTTGATTGTCTTGATGGTCACAGTGGGCTCTCTGCTGGCGCTCGCCTTGCAATCGGTTTTGTCAGTTAGTGCAGTTCTGCTAGTGGCAGGAAGCTTAATTGGAATCAATGTTTTAGCCGTTGTAGTGTGTGCCGCTTTACTTACGCTCAAAGGTGTTCATCCCGATGAAGTGCGTTGGTTAAACTGGCTACATGGTGGTCCTGACCCTCTATATAAATCAGTTTACGCGGCTTGCCCACTTACCTGTGATCTTACGAAATAAAGCCGACTTAGACCACGAGCGACTGTTGGTCAGGCTTTAATCAAAATATTAAGTTTTGAATACAACAGTCTTGCTGCCCGGTCAAATCCGGGTTTTTTCATGTTTACATATTTAAATTCTGCTGGATGATCACTATAAGATTACAAGAGGCGATGGATAGGGAATTGCTGTTTACAAGGACTTGTTATATTAATAATATTTAATAAATTTTTATGACGTTCTCACCGCTGCCAATTTGCATAACCTTGGGAACTCGACCTGAGGCGATTAAGCTAGCACCAGTGATTCAACACTTCCGGTGCTGTCCCGCGTTTGATACTCATGTCATTTTGACAGGTCAGCATCGGGAGATGGTTGAACAGGTTATGCAGCTATTTGAGTTAAGCGCTGACCGGGATTTAGAAATTATGCAAACCAAGCAAACGCTGACTGATATTACTTGTCGGAGTTTGCAGGGACTGGAGACGGTATTTAAGGAAATTGGGCCTAAGCTGGTTATTGTTCAGGGAGACACCACCACGGCTTTTGCTGCTACTTTGGCGGCGTTTTATCAGAAGATTCCTGTGGGTCATGTAGAAGCAGGATTACGTACCGATGATTTGTTGAATCCTTATCCAGAAGAAGCAAATCGGCGTTTGATTTCCCAGTTAGCACAGTTGAACTTTGCTCCTACTCCCCTTGCCCTAGAAAATCTACAACGTTCTGGGGTGGTTGGGGAAATTCACCAGACGGGTAACACCGTGATTGATGCCTTACTGACAGTTGCGAAGCGCCAACCGAAGTGCGAAGTGAGGGGATTGGAGTGGGAAAAGTACCGCGTCCTGTTGGCAACGGTTCACCGTCGGGAAAATTGGGGAGAACCCCTGCGAGATATCGCTCAAGGATTTCTGCAAATTTTAGATAAGTTTTCTGATACCGCCTTACTGCTACCCCTGCATCGCAATCCTACAGTGCGGGAACCTTTGCAAGAAATGTTGGGCAAGCATCCTAGGATATTTTTAACGGAACCGTTAGATTATGGAGAATTGGTAGGCGCGATCGCACGGTGTTATCTCCTACTTACTGATTCGGGAGGATTGCAGGAAGAAGCACCCAGTTTGGGTAAGCCGGTATTGGTGTTGCGGGAAACAACGGAACGCCCGGAAGCGATCGCAGCAGGTACAGCTAAACTAGTGGGAACCAATCCAGCGACAATTATGGCAACAGCAGGCGAGTTGCTGAGTGATGCGAGTGCTTATGAAACAATGGCAACGGCAATTAATCCCTTTGGGGATGGCCACGCGGCGGAACGAATCTTAGGAATTGTGAAAAACTATTTTGGTTTATAAGTGGGAGCGATCGCCATCAGTAAGCACTAGTACAAGAAGGCAGAAGGCAGAGGGCAGGAGGCAGAAGGAACAAAGGCTGATACTTTCTACTGTTGACTCCGTTGTTAACGGGTTAATTATTTCTGCCGCGCTGCACTAGAGTTCAATAGCCGTTGCATGGGTTAGGGGAAATATCGATGTACAGAGTACCAGGCAGTCTAAACCAGCGAAAGGCACCCGGATTTGTCTTCAACGCCATGGTAGTCGTAGCCTTTGTAATGGGTCTGTTCTGTTACTCTATGCCTGGTCTGCATTTAGTTCTCAAGCCCAACATCCTGAATGTTTTGCTAGCACCTTTATATTTCTTAGCGTTTATCCATCTGACAGCCCTGCTGGCGCTGATGGCCCTACCGCCCTGGCTGAGTAGTTTAGGAACAGCAGATTCATTAATTACCTATGTAAGTGCCATCTTTTTTCCCTGTATGTTGCTTTGGTTGGTACTCGTGTGGCTTTGGATACTCCACCGCCTTATTCCTGTTGAAGAAATATCGGTTCAGCGCTGGCAGCGATTGAAAGAGTGGTTTGCTCCAATCATGCTATGGGTATTGTCAATTCTCTGGGCAACCCATATCCCGCTATCGGTTAATTTCGCTTTGCACAAATCAGGATTTGAGAAACTAGCCGATCGCGCAATGGCTAAACCGTCTGGGTTTATAGATTTCACACCTGTTAAGCCAATGGGCATTTTTTTTATCTCCGGAGCATTTCGCCAGTCCAAAACTATTGCCTCGATTGAAACGACCAGCGAACACGGCTTATGGGCGCATGAGGGTTTCGTGCGAGATTTGTCTCGAAAACCGGACGGATTCAAAGCTAATACCTATAGCCTTGCCCCTTACAGCAATAATGGCGATCAGGATATTTTTTACCTGGGTGATGGTTGGTATGTTTTCCAGAACCTCATCGATTGAGTCAGGCTATTTCCATTCGCCTTGTAGGGTGAAGGCAGCCCAATAATAGGGAGCTTTCCATTGGGAATCCTGCCACATTTCAATCTGTGTGGCTCGTAGGGCGGCAGATGGCTTTAAGTTTTCTTGCAGCATCTTTTTGTAGAATCGCGTCATCAGCTCTGAGGTGCCCTTATCCTGAACGTTCCACAAACTCACCACCACTCGTGGCGCACCTGCATACATAAAGCCTCTTGTCAAGCCCACTAACCCTTCTCCTCTAACCTCCTGTCCCAATCCGGTTTGACAAGCACTCAGAACTACCAGTTCGGCTGGCAGGTTGAGGTTGAAGACATCGTGCAACCGCAGAAAGCCGTTTTGGGGATTTCCTTGCTCGTCAAACAGGGACAGTACTACTCCTGATAATTCTGGATTGGTGCTGTTGAGGATGCCGTGAGTGGCAAAATGCACAATGCGGTACTGACTCAAATCGGGGTGAGTTGCTAGGGTGCGATTAGCTTCAAAATCGAGTGCCTCTATTCTCTGGGATTCTGGCACTAGCTTGATAATCGCTTCCGCTTCAGTGCGGGTGCCGGGGAGTCGCCGCAGTTCCACATCGGCTTGTCTAGAAGAACGGTTGAGGGAGGACTGCGCTACATCTTCAGTAGGAACTGGCTGACTTGATTGTGCTTTGGCGAGTTTCAGCCGCACATCATTGCTGCTAAAGATTGGATCGGCAAGGATGGCTAAGGCTTTAGGGGCGATTTGACGTGGGGACGTTTCTCTCAAAACGGCTAGGGTAGTGGCGGAGGGCAAGTTGATAATTTCATGGTTGACGAGTAGGGGCACGATATCCTTGCCCGATGTTCCCGGTACGGGTAGGGCAGCAAAGGGTAGATATTGCAGAGTACCATCAGCAACGATGAGCAGGCGTTTATTCCCCAGTTGCTGGGCGACGGGTTGCAAAAGCATTTGGCTCAGTTGGGTGATATCTTGGGTTGACTGGGGAGGGCGTTCAATTTGAAAAATGCTCCTAGAGTCTTCCAACTGATAGCCCGGTGTTGTCAGGACTTCGTAGAACCCCTGTGCTGCGGCTTCGATTTCGGCACGTTTGGGCAGTTCGTAGCTGGTGATGCTTGTCTTTGTGACAGCCCAGAGGTAGCTGCGTTCTTCGCCTAAGGAATACTGTAAAAGCAGGGTGTCGTCATCGAGTACCTTTTCTTGAATCTGTTCCAGGGTAAGGGGTTCGGGTTGGGTGAGATTGGCATAACTGGGACTTTTGGCGCGGATGTCAGCTTGGACTTGCCGATACTCTTCTAAGTAATTTTCTCGTTCTCGTTCAATGTTCTCTACCTGTTCTTTGGTGGGGTTGCCACTGAGTAACTCAACTCGGCGTTTCTCGACGGCATCGAGTTTCTGTTGCAAGCTGCGTTCTCGTTCAACCAGTTGGGAGTCTACGCCTTTTCGGATATCGGCATTGGCTTCGGTGAGGAGTTCTAATAAACTTCTTGCCCGTGCGCGTTCGCTGGTGTGCAGTGCCAGAGCATCGTACCCTTTAGATGGGTCTTTTTTGTGCAACTGCATCAGCACGTCGATGTAGAACTGGTAATAATTCTGCACGGAGGCAAAGTAGGAGGTACGCAGTTCCTGGCTGGTGACTCTGGTGCGTATGTCTTCAACGATGTTGATAGCTGCTTCGATTTGAGTACGGGCTTCGTTGAGATTACCCCGATCGCGTTGTGTAATCGCCACGTTATGGAGAGTATCTGCTTCTCCCGTGCGATCGCCCATCAACTGCCGCAGTGCTAGATCGCGATCGTAGGTTGAAAGCGCTTTTTCGTACTGCTTCAATGAATTGTAAATCTTACCCAGGTTGTACAGGGCGTTGGCTTCAGCTAGGCGATTTCCTACCTTCTGGAACCCAGTCACTGCTTTATTAGTGGCTTCCTGTGCCTTCTGATAATCCCCCGATGCCGAATACACTCTGCCGCTCATAATGAAGTACATGGCTTCCCTAAAGCTGCTATTCTGTTGGCGCGACAGTGAAAGGATTTGGTTAGCGGCATCAAGCGCCTTGGGATAATCCTTTAATGACTCATAGGCTCTAACAATAGAGGCGAGTATGCTGCCTTGCAGCGAGAAATCGTCGTTTTGTCTCGCCAGAGCCAGCGCTTGGTTGTGATACTCCAGTGAGTTCTGATAATCTTTCGCTTCTTGGTAGACTAAGCCAATCTCGTCAAGAGTTTGAGCTTGCCTGGTGCGATCGCCAATGCTTTTAAATATCTCTAGTGCTTTGGTGTTTGTATCGATAGTGAGCTGATAATCCCCTAACGACTTGTAGACTTCAGCGATGCTGTTAAGGGTGA
>JBFLZA010000604.1:0-5654 GCA_040756535.1 Cyanobacteriota bacterium | reverse complement strand
ATTCAATTCTTCGCTTGTGTAACCAGAAATCCGCAATGAAGTGTAAGCCTCATCATGCCAGTAGACTTTGCGGTCAAGATTGACGAAACGAAAAAAGATGCCTACAACTAATAGGACGATAAATAATACCCTAAACGAAGAAGTAAAAACAAAAATATTGGATTTCAATGGATTTTCCCCCGTTGAGTGTCAAATCTTTTGTAAAAAGAATGTAACTCTCAATCAAGGAGATAAGGTTAATTGTCATTCATTTTTATAAAGCTTATATAGCAAAAGGCTCCAAGGCAGAAGGCTCCAAGGCAGGAGGCTTTTATGTTTATTACTGGTACGTGGTCGTTTGGGCCGTTAAATCTGTCCTAACCTTTCTGGCGAAAGCTATACCATAGGGGAACGGAAGCGTTAGCCCCTACAAACGGCTTGTCTTGCACTCAATTGAGAACCGCTATAGCTTATACCCAGTTGCGTTCTATCGTACTACTTGCGAAAGCAGGGGAGCAGGGGAGCAGGGGAGAGTAATTCCTTTGAATGCAACTTTGTATTAGCAAAATTACTTTTTCTCACACTTCCAGACTCCAAAAACGCTTGATTGCGGAGAGTCGGAAGCTGGGCAACTCAACCCAGTTAAATCACGCGGCGATTGTGTAGAAGCAGGTGGATTCTGAGCATTTGGATCATCTGACTCACAAGAGCAGGTGTAGGATGATTCTGCTGGCTCTTGTTCCCGTTTGGCTGCCACCTCTTGTTGCCATTGAGCGATCGCATTTTGAGCCTCCTTATACACCGCACTGTCTGCAGGCGCTTCTGCCATTGCTTTTTCGGCTAACTTAATCGCAGTTTCCAAATCGCTTTCCCCTCCTTTTTTCGCTGTCTCTGCTGCTTGTGCGAGTAAACTTTTCGCCAGAGTTTCAGCCTCCTTTCTGGCAGCCGCTTTTTGTTGCTGTTCTTGCCATTGTGCGATCGCTTTTTGAGCCTGCTGGTATGCAGAACTGCTGGAGGGGATTTGTTTTGCTAAGTCAATTGCTCCCTGGAAATCTTCGCTCTTGGCTTTGTCGGTTGCTTTTGTTAAAACACTCGCTCCATCATCACGAGGTGGTTTCGTTTCCTCGGAGTTAGGGGTTGATGTATCGGTTGGACTCGGTTTAGGGGTTGCCTCAGACTTACCCGTTGACGTATCGGTTGGACTCGGTTTAGGAGTTGCCTCAGAATTATCCGTTGATGTCTCCGTTGAATCTGAATTTGCTGTTGATGTATTCCGGCGACGGGATGTAACGGTTGAATCTGGATTGGCTAGGGGTGTATTTCTGCGACGAGATGTAACGGTTGAATCTGAATTTGCGATTGATAAGTCTTCTGGAATCGGGAGAGTAGTCGGATCAGAGTTAGTGGTTGGTAAGTCCGTTGGGATTGATGGGAGGGTTAAATCCAAATTCGGGGTTGATAAGTCTGTTGGGCTAGGTGGGAGGGTTGAATCCGCATTTGCGGTTAGTGTGTTCTTAGCAACTGACTTGTTAGGCTGCGATTGGACGTAGGCATAAGCTCCCCCTACAGTGAGTAGTGCAGCCATACCTAATCCAATTAGGAAAGGCAGTCTGTTATCAGAGGTAGAATCAAAGTTGGTTGGTGTACTGACTTTCTCTACGATTGGGTTTTGAGCAGAACTTGAAGCCGAGTTTCGCCTTGTCGTTGGAGCTGCTGGCGGTTGTCGAGTAGGTGCAACAGGTTGAGGCGGTGTAGTGAATTGTTGCACGATTTGAGTTGGCGTGTATTCCCTGGTTTTTGTAAGTGGCTTGAGTTCGATCGCAATTACTCTCAAAGCCAATTCCCCTAACCGCAAATTGCTGCCTGGATGAAGTACCACCTCGCCAGTTGGCAAAGGTTGCCTATCTACAATTGGAGGATTGCTCTCTCGCAGAGAACGCAGGTAAAAATTGTTGTCCTGAGGATTAAAAAAGATTTCGGCGTGCAGGCCGGATACCGTCGGCTCTGATAAAACAATATCGCACACGGCAGGGTCACGCCCAAGGCGAACCGTGCCAGGATTTTTACTTCGTTGGTTTTCGCGGATGGGTTGAGTCTTTAGCTTCTCTCCTTCCACCCACTCTAAAAGCAGTTCATGCCCTTCCTGCGCTGAATGGGTAACGGAATCGACGATAGAATCGGTAACGACAGAATCAGTAACGCGATCGCTAATCGTTGCTAGTACAGTCGGTATACGGGAAGAATTTTTCAATAACTGTAGGGCGAACAGAGCTTCTTCTGCTGACTGGTAGCGGTCTTTGAAGTGGTAGCGTACCATCTTCGTTAAAATCGCTGCTAGCTCTGGACTCACCTGCGCTTGGTTTTGCCAGTTTAGTTCTCCTGTCTCATCGTCTTCTTGGAATTGGTCGGGATATACGCCTGTCAGTGCTTGAACCCCTAACATACCTAAGGCATATATATCACTACTAGGGCGTGGCTTGCCTCGATCTTGCTCTGTCGGTGAATAGCCAGGAGTACCGATACGGGTACTAGTAGCAACAGTTTGTTCTTGTCCTACTGTAGTCAGTTGCTGACTCTGCACTTGCTTGATTGCGCCAAAGTCAATCAAGACTAATTTATTATCCCAAGCGCGACGAATAATGTTGTCCGGCTTAATGTCCCGATGGATTACCCCGTGACTATGGACAAATACGAGGATGTCCAAAATTTCTTCTAGCAGTTGCATCACCTGCCCTTCTTGCCAGCGCTGGCCGGGTGGCAGTTCAGTAGCGAGAGTTTCTCCTTCAATGAACTCTTGCACCAAGTAAAACTCTTCGTCCTCTTCAAAGTAAGCGAGCAACTGGGGAATCTGCTCATGCTTGCCCAGTTTCACCAACGTTTCCGCTTCTCTTTGGAAGAGCTGTCGAGCGGTTGCTAGAAGGCTAGGAGAATTACTAGCCGGTTTGAGATGTTTGACAACACAAGTTGGGTTGCCAGGAATGTGTGTATCTTGAGCTACATAGGTTTGACTAAATCCACCAGCCCCTAAAACTCGAATGATTTGGTAACGACTGGCTAGGAGCTGACCGATCATGTCTACCATGTCTACCCTGCCTTGATATTCCACAATTGTTTTGACTTTCCTCTATAGATACTTGTTCCGAGCCAGCTAGACAAAGACGAAACTTTATTAATAATTTATAAAACTTTAGGTGAAAATTTTATAAATTATGTCTTGACAAGAAACAATTATCGATATAGCAGATAGCAACCTGGAAATCATGCGTTTCTGTTTCCAGTCCACTATAGCCTAGGAGGAAAGGGAAAAGGGGAAAGGGGAAGGGGGAAAGGGAAAGGGGAAAGGGGAAGGGGGAAAGGTAAATAATAAATCAATGGTCAATCGATGATATTCTCAAACAGAAAAACATCATCTCGTTGATAACGCAATTGGAACTGTGGATTGTTTCGCAATTGTTCTATGAGTTGGGCGGCAAATTCTGGTGAACTGTTGCTGCCAGGATGGCGCTGATTCAACAAAACGTATTCAAATTTAGTGAGCTCGTGCGGTTCGGTGCTAACCGTGCGCTCAATTAAAGGGCGTTCGCTTAAATGAGGAGCAATCTCATTCGTCGTATAGACACCCTGTTTCGTTTGAATGAGTGCGATCGCTTCTCGGGTAGCTTGCCAGGTATCCAGGGTGGGCAAGTATTTGGTGAAAAAGTAGCTCCACCTTGCCAGCCCTAAGAAGAAAATTAAAGACCACAGTACCATTGTCCTTGGCGATCGCAACCATCCTCGACCCTCCGCTAAGGTGGCGATTACTGCCAAGATTAAAAAAGGCACGATAGGGAGAGAGTACTGCGCCACAATATCTTTTTGTGGTTGGTAATCCGCTAGCAAATTCAACGTCAGTGCTGGCACCGCAGGAACTAAGGGTGTGAGATTTTGAGGCGACAGTCCCCAAATTACGGGAGCAAACAACAGAATCAGGTATTTGAGATTATCCAGGGAGAAAAGTACCTTGAAAATTGGCACAGGTTTGAACAGCAAATTTTTCGCAATTTCTAAAACCGAATCTCCCAAATAGCTGTAGCGCGAGACAGCAGCCGCTTGTTCGCCGCTAAACGTTGGGATGATAATTTGGGTGACAATGAGAAACCAGGAAATTCCCGCAACTAAGGCAATTGCTCCACATAGGCGCTTCTTTTCAAATACCAGCAGCCAGAAGCCTATCGCCATTACCGTTAGAGATAAAGCGGCTTTGCAACCCAAAATAAATACAATCGCCAGACTAAACCACCCGACTCGTCGCAATCGAGCGGCTAAAACTGCCCCAGCAATGACAGGAATTGCCATCACCTCTGGATGAAAATCAAACAGATTGGCATTAAAAATGACCGGATACAGCAGGTAAATCGCTGACATCGTGAGAGCTTGCCCTTCTCTTAATCCTGCTAACCGAGCGAGATGCCAAATGGGTAAAGCCCCTAATGCCAAAGCTGTTGCCTGAATCAGTAACAACCAGTAAACGGTTGGGTAAATTTTGTACAGTAACGCCACCAGGTAGACAGAGAAAGCACCATGATTGCCGAGATGGTGCATCTGTAAAAAGGAAGAAATAGGCGGCTGCCCTTGGCTCATTAAATAAACAACTTGGTCATAAATTCCTAAATCCCAGCCGGTGGAATTAAACAGCAGATGTCGCAAACTGCTTGATAAAAACAGGATTAGGGCGCTTGCGCCAATCATCCAAGCCAGTGGATGAGTTTTTAGTGTGTCTGTATAAAAACCTTGGAGATGCGTACTGAAAAACCTGACCTTTGCTGGGGATTCTTGCATGGCTTTTAGTTAAAAACCAATTATTTTTTAGCCGTTGCTTAAAAGTTTACGACATTACCCCAGAAGTGTAGGAGCGCTCCCGATCGCTAGCATCTTAAGTAAAACCGGAAAGAGCGATCGCGCCTGTGAGGTGCCCTAAGCTGCTGCTAGTGCTTCCTGTCCATGTCTTCTCAGCAAATCCATCAGTTCGTCCCGGTAGTCGTGGAAGGTTGAGTGGCGCTTAACAGTGTGGGTGCGATGAGGCAGGTGGATTGACATTTCCTTCCTCACTGTACCGGGACGAGTACCGAGGGCGTAGATGCGATTAGAAAGGAATACCGCTTCCTCTACGTCATGGGTGATCATGAAGATGGTAATATTGGTGCGTTGCCAAAGGTCGAGCATGAATTCGTGCATCGACTCTTTGGTGTGGACATCTAATGCACCGAAAGGTTCGTCCATCAACAAAACTTTAGGTTCCGAGGCGAGGGCCCGTGCGATCGCTGCCCGTTGCTTCATCCCGCCTGATAGTTCTTTCGGTAAGGATTTAGCAAACTGAGATAACCCCACGACACTCAGGTAGTAACTCGCTTGTTCCCGCCGTACCTTCTTCGGTACACCTTGAAGTTTAAGCCCAAACTCAGTATTTTCCTGCACACTCATCCAAGGATAGAGGGTGTAGTGCTGAAATACCATCCCGCGATCGGGGCCGGGGCCAGTTACACGCTTACCATCAATGCTGACTTCCCCTATTGTGGGAGTATCGAGTCCAGCTATTTGTCGCAGCAGAGTGGATTTACCCGAACCTGATGCTCCTACAGCACAGATAAATTCCCCTTGCTTAATCGTCATGTTAATGTCTTTCAGGACAACTAACG
>JBFLZA010000603.1:0-5655 GCA_040756535.1 Cyanobacteriota bacterium | reverse complement strand
GGGGACTTTAAGAATTTTCTCCTCCCTTGTGCCTTCTGCCTTCTGCCTTCTGCCTTTGTTGGTCATCAGGGTTCGCGGCTCCTTTCAAATTCGTCCAGCCAGGTTAGCAACGACGATAACTAACTCAGCGGGTTCAACTGGCTTAGGTACGTGCCGAGAGAACCCAGCCTTGAGCGCACAAGTCCGTTCCTCTTCTCTCGCAAAAGCGGTCAGGGCAATGGCAGGAAGAAGCCCTCCCTGCTCGGCTGAAAGCGTTCTGATTCGTGCCAGCAACGAATAGCCATCTTCTTCTGGCATACCGATGTCGCTAATCAAAATATCCGGTACAGATTGCGCGATCGCATCAAATGCTTCAGAAGCGGACGGGGCCGTCCTCACATCTGCCCCGTACTCAGAGAGAATGAAGGCAATTAATTCGAGAGTATCTGCCTGATCGTCCACCACTAGCACCCGCAAGCCATCGAGGGATGGAAGGTGATCGAGTACCAAAGGTCTTTCATCTAGGGGCAGCCTGTTTTGTGACTCGATTAGGGGAAACTGCACGGTAAATGTTGCGCCCATTCCTTCCCCCTCACTGGTTGCATAAACGGTTCCGCTATGCATTTCTACCAAGTGGCGCACAATTGCCAGTCCCAGTCCCAGTCCGCCATATACCCTTGTTGTTGCAGGCTCAGCTTGGCGAAAGCGATCGAAGATGTAAGGGAGAACATCAGCACTAATACCCTTACCCGTGTCCCTTACTGTGATTTGAGCCATTGAGTCAACAGACTCTAACCTCACTTCGACACGTCCCGAAGGGGGTGTGAATTTGACGGCGTTAGAAAGCAGATTCCATACGATTTGCTGCAAGCGCTCTGGATCGCCCACGATCTGACCCGCTTCAGGGTCAAGGAGAGACTCAACCTGAATGCCTTTAATTTCAGCAGTTGGACGTATGTTCTCAATAGCGGCATTAATCACGGTTAGCAGGTGAACGGGACGGGTATTTAGCTGAATTTTGCCCTGAACGATGCGTGAGATATCCAGGATGTCATCGATGAGTTTCCCCTGTAACGTTGCATTCCGCTGGATCGTCTCCAGTGCCTTAGCGAGAGTCGCTTCGTTCATCTTCCGATTGGAGAGCATCTGCGACCAACCCAGTATGGAGTTGAGGGGTGTACGCAGTTCGTGAGAGACAATGGTTAGGAACTCGTCCTTGATCCGGTTAGCTTCCTGAGCCTGGGTTCGTGCCGCTCGTTCGCTCATAAGTAGGCGATCGCATTCCTGTTGTGCCTGCTTGTGTGCAGTGATGTCTTCAATCAGTCCTTCAACGACAGGTTCCGCTTCCTCCGTACTGAGAGTCTGGCTCAAGGAAACCCAGATATAACTGCCATCCGCTCGATGTAACTGCACCTCGCGCTCTTGGTTCAAGTTTTGGAGAGCTACGTCCGGTGGGGAAAACAGTTCCTGCCAATTTGAGGCTTGAACGTCCTGCAAACTCCTCACACCCAATAAACGCAGAAATGCGGCATTCCCCTCTAGGATGTGTCCATCCACTGTTGAACGAAAAACCCCTACATTCAACCGATTCAGCAAAGCTTGTAGGCGCATCTCCAAACGGTCAGCTCTCTGCTGAGTCTCAGCTCGGTTCAAGGCTGAGCGTACCGCACCGCGCAAGCGCACATAATGCTTGGGTGACTTGACGATGTAATCGTCTAGCCCTGCCTTCATCGCTTCAACCGCAATCTCTTGGTCGCCACTATCGGTGAACATGATTACTGGGCAGCTAGGATAGCGGGTTTTGATTTCTCTGAGAACGGTCAGCCCATCATTCCAACGGAGTTGATAGTCTGTGATGACTAGGTTAAAGTTGCCTGTTTCCAAGGCTTGATGCAAGCTTTCTGCATCTATAATTGACTCTACCTGTAACTCAGGAAATTCGCGTCTCAATTCATAAATAATCAAAACGCGATCATCCTCGTTGTCATCAATGAGAAGAAGGTTGAGCATTTAGGTAATTTATGCCAAAAGTTTTGTTTGATAAGTGCCGTTTCATAAGCAATAATCTGCTTTTAAAAAGGGATATTTGCTATTAAATTAATGGCAAAAAATACTAATTTTGCTAGATAAAGATAGACATAGGTGTATCTACCAGATTTGCATAGGAGCGCGTTTTTTATGTAGAGTATGTCTCGTTCTTAACTATTAGGGCGTGTTGTCAAACCCTTCGATCCCCCCAGCCCCCCTTAAAAACGGTATGCCTTACCCATATCTCCTGGAATCCTGTAGGTAAAGGATAACTTAAAAAGGGGGGACAATTCAGTCAAAGTCCCCCTTTTTAAGCCGGAGCTTTAGTGAGGAGATTTAGGGGAATCTGAATTTGTCGGGAAAGGCAAGAAAACACGCCTTAGTCCTCAACAGCTAGTAACTCTATCCAAAACCGACTCCCCTGAGTCAGTGCCGACTCGACACCAACTTGACCCCCCATGCGCTCGACTCCCCGACGGACGATCGCCAATCCAATGCCGGTACCAGGGTAAATTTCAGCCCCATGCAGGCGTTCAAACACTTGGAAAATCCGTTTTTGGTGTTTTGGCTCGATTCCGATGCCCCAATCTTCTACCCACAGACGAACCCATTGACTGCGCTTTTGAGTCCATATCCGCACCACAGGCTTTTCTCCTTTAGCTACAAACTTGATAGCATTGGTCAGTAGATTGGTGACTACCTGAACCAGGATGGTATGCTGCCCCATCAGCGCAAGCACTGGCTCCTCTACCGTCACAACCGCTTGTCGCTCATGAAGTTGCACCTCCAGTTGAGCCAGCACCTCTGTTACAACTGAATTCAGGTTAATCCGCTGGAGTACTAGCTCAGTTCGACTCAGGTGGCTGTAGGCTAACAAGTCCCGGAGCAAAGCTTCCATCCGCTGGGCACTGGTGAGGATGCGCCTGGTAAAGTCCTGTCCAACTGAGTCTAGCTGGTCGGCGTAGTCTTCTAACAAAATTTGGGCAAAGCCTTGCAAGACTCGCACAGGTTCCCGCAAGTCATGAGAAACGGAGTAGGTAAAGGCTTCCATGTCGGCATTGGATTCTTCAAGTGCTGCCGTGCGCTCTTGCACCCGCTGCTCTAGGAAATTCGCGTAGCTCTGGAGTTGTTCTCGTTGTCGAGCTTGTTGAATCGCTACTGCCAGTTGGTTAGCCACTTCCTGAGCAATTGTTTGGTGTTCTAAATTGAAGGCTGCGGGTTGGTTAGCAAACAGAGCCAGTTCACCAATCAACTCTTTTTCCACCACTAGAGATACAGCCAGAAAGCTACGCCTGCCTTCTGTTAGCTGCCGCTGGATTATAGGCGATCGCGGCACCAGGGTGGCAATGTCTTCGACGTAACGCATTACACCTTGTTGGCTGTTGATTGCCGTTGGTATTAGAGCCTCAAGCGAAAGGGTTTCCCCTTCAGACACGCCATCAATCGACCCAGCCAGTATCCTTGCTTCACCCGTTTCAAAGTTGAATAAGGCAACGACGGCTTGTTGATAAGGTAACACCCGATGCATCCGTAAAAGTGCAGCGTGGGCAATCTCTTCTGAGGACACAGCGTTCAGGATGGCACGGTCAATTTCTTCAAGCGCCTCTAATCGTTGATAAGAACGGGACAAGGCTTCTTCAGACTGCTTGCGAGAGGTGATGTCCAGTGCCATACTAATCACCAAGCGCCTGCCATCAGCCATTCGCCCCAAGGGAGAGGAACTGAATTCCCAGATGCGTGTCTCACCGCTTTTTGTGGCGATCGCATATTCCCCTTCTGCAATGCGTCTATCTAGCCTGTATAGGCGGTCAATATCGGCTTTGACTAATTCTGTGCGTGAGCCATAAGCCTTTTGAGTCCAATCTGCGATCGTCGGGATTTCTTCAGGGGTATAGCCTGTTATCTCAGTCCAAGTCCGATTGACACTCAAGACTTCCCCATCCTCGGCATGAATCATGATGGGTAACGGTGCATCCAGAACCGCTCGGCGGAAGGGTTCTTCATTAAAGTCAGAGTTTGTCTTTTCCATAAGCAAACGCTTCAGGTGTGTACCGTGTTAAATTCAGCTTAGCTAGCTTAAGTCTTTGGCTTTTAGCTCACAGAAGGTAGGAATGACATCATTTGCTTTACAACTTCTGTTAGCGCCTCTAAAGAGCTAGTTTTGACGAAATAGGAGCTACCACCGAGTGCTGCAACCTTCCTCATTTCATCGGCATCTTCAGAGCTACTCATGACTAGAACGGGCAGATGTTTCAGAGTTGGCTGTGTTCCTGCAACTTAGCAATCAAGTCTGCAAGTTGCTGCTGAGCCATCCTCGCCTGCTGCTCCGCTCGCTCAGCCCTGAGCCGCTCTTGCTGAATTACATTCTCTGGAGCAGGGAATCGGTTGCCTTGCTGGTCATACCAGTACAGCCATTCACGACTCCAGCCCTCATGAGTCCCCTGCTCATACCCAATCCCCAGCTCAATTTCCGGCATCCATACGGGATTTCTCCTCTGCCGCACGTAAGCTCCCCTCTCTAGGCGATAAACCTCAAACGGCTCATGCTTGTCCCGTTTCCAGTAGTCGGAATTATAGATGGTGTAATAAAGTACCCCCATCTCTGCATACTTAGTCATCTTGTCGTCGTATTCACCACCAGGCGTTTTAGAGACAACTTCCAAAACCCACTGAGGCACAACGTTGTTTTCTTGCCAGACGACATAACTCAATCGCCCCTTCGCACTCCTGCGCCTTGGCACTCCCAAGCTCAAAAAACCATCTGGTGCAATCGCAGGTTTCTCAGGATCGTAGTAGATTCCCAAGTTAACTCCCAAAAACCAGTCCATTCGGGAAGCCCACAAAAGAGCGAGGATTGCTCGTAGCAGATCAGGGATGAGGATTTGCAACTCATTATCCACAGGGGTATTGTCAGTTTCAGGCAGGTCTTCTTCTGTGGGCAGGTATTGCAACGAGTTGTACTCTACCATGACGACTACCCAAGGGACGTAATGACTGTATCTTAACGGCTTTAGCTCTCTAGAGCAGCGCTTGAAGTCGAATCTGTAACGGCAGCTTTAGCGATCGCTCATTAGTCCAAAATCTCAATCAAGATGATCGCCTCACTACTTCCAGTTCAGCAGCAATACCAAAATGATCGGAAGGGTACAGGGTGCGATCCTGAGTTTGTAAGTCCAGTGTTTCCTGTTGCATGAAGGGATAGCGGCTGAGAATTGCCCCTCCGCAATAAGGGAAACCTTTATCGTCTCGCCCTTTAGAGGGCACTAGCTGCACGTAAGGCATATTAAGCTGCTGTGCCAACCAAGCACTATTGTCTTCTGGAAGCTTCACCTCCTGTATTCCGATTAAATCTGCCTTTTGAGCTACCAAACCCTCCACTAGGAGTTCGCGTCGCTGCGCCCATTTTTCCATTTCAATCAGAATGTTGATCGTGACGACTTTGACCACTTGGCGATACGCTCCCAGGTTCGGACAAAAGCATTCAGTCTAGAGTTTAACTATTTGAGGGGGTTTGGGGGAGTTATAAGTCCCACGCCATAATTTTTAATTTGGCGCTGGGATACATGGACGCCCCCAAGTCGATTTTATCCGGTCGATCCCGGTAAGATCGGCATTGTATAAAGGTCTATAGCCCACTAATTCTGTGTT
>JBFLZA010000602.1:0-5659 GCA_040756535.1 Cyanobacteriota bacterium | reverse complement strand
TCCCCCTCCCTACAGCCGCTTGCCAGTGGATTGTGGCCAACATGGTTTTGAACGCTCAGAGAATGACGGGGTTGGATGTGGCACCGTTGAAAGTGGGGTTTCAGCACCAGCAACCAGAGGATGTTTCTGCTTATCAGCGTTTATTTCGATCGCCTTTAGCATTTGAGCAATCGGTCAATTTTGTGATCGTTGATGCTAGGGTACTCAAGCAGCCGTTGTTGAAATCAGACCCTGGCCTTTGTGCCGTACTCGATCGCCATGCTGAAGATTTGTTGGCAAAGTTGCCTCGACAAGAGAGCATTGTCGATAGTGTACGGCAAGAAATCAGTGCTGGGTTACGGGGCGGCGATCCGGGGTTGGATGCGATCGCAAACAAGCTAGGAATTGCCCCGCGAACTCTCCAACGCAAGCTCAAAGAAGCTGGCACTTCCCATCAAGAACTCCTCGATGAAATGCGGCGGGAACTATCCATTTACTATTTGCAAGAACGCGACATGGCGGTGTGTGAAGTGGCATTTCTGCTGGGCTTTTCGGAAACCAGCGCCTTTCATCGAGCCTTCAAACGCTGGACAGGGACGACACCGGGAGAGTTTCGTCGCACCTTGAGTCAGTCAGCTTAGGATAAGTGACACTGACTTTTACTCGTAGGGTGCGTTATTTTAACGTAACGCACCTCTACAATGATCTAATTTAGAAAATTTAATTTTGATTTTTTAATGACGAGAAAACCTGCAATAGACCGTCAACGGGAGCATCAAGCGAACGAGCGAACATTCCTTGCTTGGTTACGCACGTCTGTTTCTTTAATTGGTTTTGGTTTTGCGATCGCGCGGTTTGGCATTTTTTTGCGTCAACTCCAGATAGCTGTCACTCAACGGGCTGCATTAAGCCATCCTGTTTTCAATTCGGAAAACTTAGGAGTGAGTTTAGTCGTTTTTGGGATTGTGATTATTGCCCTAGCCGCTTGGCGCTACAACCGAGTTTACTGGCAAATTGAGCGAGGAGACTATCGACCCAACCGACTCATGATTTGGCTTACTAGTGTTATTGTGATGATACTGGGAATTCTCAGTATTCCCTTATTGCTGTTGCGTAATCAAGTGCCAAATTCTCCCGCTTCTCCCAATCAGCAACAATCTCAAAATTCTCGTTGATTTTTGACTCAGAAACTACCCAATCAAAAAATATCCAACTTTCTCTTGTATGGTGGGCACTTCTCCAGAAGTTGAAAAGCTAATGTTAGCGCGTTGGTAAACAGTGCCCACCTTATGGTAGTTAAAAATGAGGAGTCAAAGACTTTTCCCAACCGAGTTTGGCGATTCCAGATCACAAGTTGAGCATTGAGATCGGAATTTCTGATACCAGTTTCTCCACCCGTTGGGGGCATGATGATCAATTCTCCTTGGGCTGTTAGCTCTAACCGCCATTCTTCATTAGCTACACACAGTTGATAAAACTGCTCGTCTGTTAGAACAATAGCAGGGGGGACTTTTAGCTTCAGAGTTTCCATCGGTTATCGCTAACTGGGTTAATTTTATTATGGGCGATCGCATTTCCTCCACGCTTTTGTATGAGGCGATTGGAGTTCAGCCGAATGCCTATTACTTTGTAAATGCAAGCATCTCTGGTTGTGAACCAGTTAACGAAGTGGTAGCGGCTCCAAATTCAGAGCGGGTCTAGGGTTCAGCTTTTTTGGCTCGTTGGGAGATGCTTGCAAAAACGCTATAAATTATACTGGATAAAGGATAACGAGCTTCTTGATTCCTAAAAAAATGAGGGTTTGGCAGGTATTTAACAGTTTTGTAGCTTCTTGGATGGAGATGCTTGTAAAATTAACTAGGGGCAATTGTGCTGCAAGGGTTCCAGCGATCGCTCTGTCCTAACCTTTGATGCCGTAAGGCGTTGAGCACGCTATAAAAATAATGAATGGTGCGGAGTTCACCCAGACCTGTCCTAACCTTTGATGCCGTAAGGCGTTGAGCACGAGGGGGCAGGGAACAGCAATTACAAAACGGGAGAAACTGTCCTAACCTTTGATGCCGTAAGGCGTTGAGCACTCGCCTGCCGCAAGGGCAAAAGGACGATCTGGGAAATTCTGTCCTAACCTTTGATGCCGTAAGGCGTTGAGCACTGGTTGTATATGGTGACTCCCCGCTCTCATTGGTACTGTCCTAACCTTTGATGCCGTAAGGCGTTGAGCACAATGAGCTGCCATCACCTTTGCTCACTGGATTCCCCGCTGTCCTAACCTTTGATGCCGTAAGGCGTTGAGCACTGGCGATATTGAGGAATGGCGACCCGCCAAAATCGAGCTGTCCTAACCTTTGATGCCGTAAGGCGTTGAGCACATGCATCAGCCAGCAACCAAAAACACGCAACCAAGCCTGTCCTAACCTTTGATGCCGTAAGGCGTTGAGCACAATTTACAATTAATTTTGTAGGTGGTACTACAGTCCTGTCCTAACCTTTGATGCCGTAAGGCGTTGAGCACTCTGCAATGAATATGGATATAGCAAGTTAGTAGTTGCTGTCCTAACCTTTGATGCCGTAAGGCGTTGAGCACGTCAAGTCTGATTTAGAGCATGACTGGCGGCGTCAGAACTGTCCTAACCTTTGATGCCGTAAGGCGTTGAGCACTTCATTTCATCCTCCGTAAGTGTGGTTCTATTCTATCTGTCCTAACCTTTGATGCCGTAAGGCGTTGAGCACAATCTTGTACTGATACCGCTCAAAATCAGTTTTTTCTGTCCTAACCTTTGATGCCGTAAGGCGTTGAGCACAGTAACATGGTTGCCACCGTTGCCGAAAATAACTGCTGTCCTAACCTTTGATGCCGTAAGGCGTTGAGCACATCGCACTTCGGTTTATGGCTGCCGATTCCCGGTCTGTCCTAACCTTTGATGCCGTAAGGCGTTGAGCACAATTAGTAGATACACTGCGATTGACGTGGTTGCAACTGTCCTAACCTTTGATGCCGTAAGGCGTTGAGCACGTTGCAAACTCCAATAGCGGCGTGAGGTGAGACACTGTCCTAACCTTTGATGCCGTAAGGCGTTGAGCACAACTCACAAACAAAATCATCAATCGACAACTCTATGCTGTCCTAACCTTTGATGCCGTAAGGCGTTGAGCACATTACATTCGCGCAAAGAAAGAGGGAGCGATCGCCTGTCCTAACCTTTGATGCCGTAAGGCGTTGAGCACATATACCTTCTCGTTTCACTTCCGATTCTCTCCTCCTGTCCTAACCTTTGATGCCGTAAGGCGTTGAGCACCTTAGCTCTATCGGACTAGATTCACAGGAAGATTGCTGTCCTAACCTTTGATGCCGTAAGGCGTTGAGCACTTAAGCTGTCACGATATGGCTGCTACCTGGTGGCAATGCTGTCCTAACCTTTGATGCCGTAAGGCGTTGAGCACGATTGAAATGGGTGAACTTCCGCCCCTCGACCCAAACTGTCCTAACCTTTGATGCCGTAAGGCGTTGAGCACGAAAAAATTAGTGTATCCGTTGGCGATCGCGTCTTGTCTGTCCTAACCTTTGATGCCGTAAGGCGTTGAGCACCTCACACTTAGAAAGGAGATTTCTTATGGCAAACCTGTCCTAACCTTTGATGCCGTAAGGCGTTGAGCACGAGGGGACGCATCTGGGCAGCGATACCCCAATCCTCTGTCCTAACCTTTGATGCCGTAAGGCGTTGAGCACGAAAGGGCGTTTCGATTCTCCCAAGTTGTCCCAGTTGCTGTCCTAACCTTTGATGCCGTAAGGCGTTGAGCACTATTGAGCGATTCCCCACTCCTCGGCGGCATTCTCTGTCCTAACCTTTGATGCCGTAAGGCGTTGATTACTGATAGATTCAGTACTCGTAGAGTACGTTAGTGTAGCGTAACGCACCTCTACCATCATCCAAGGAAAGTCCTCTAACTTTTGACAGTTGTCCTGACGCTTAGACTTTCTTACTTTTGGTTTGTTGTTGCCTTCACTTTTCATTGCGGATAGGTAGCTACCACAACTTGATAAAATGAGGCTAAAAGCGGACGGGAATGCTTACTCTAAGCTGTAACGAGTAGATAGAACATTGCTCGGCTTATAACAATGACACAAATTATCAATTTTGATCAGGTTCTAGAGAGTATAGAGAAATTATCAGTAGAAGACCAAGAAGCTCTGATTGACTTGGTACAGCGGCGACTGGTAGAACGACGCCGAGCTGAAATTGCAACAAATATTATCAAGGCACAGGAAGAGTATCAATCTGGACGGGTGATGCGAGGGACTGTTGATGAATTGATGGCTGAGTTAACGAAGTGAAACCTCTCGTCTTATCCTCATCTTTTACCAAAGCCTTCAAAGCGGCGGTGCGAAAGCGTCCAGAATTGCAGCAGAAGATTGAACAGAGACTTAAACTTTTAGCCGCAGATCCATTTGACCCTATACTCCGAACTCATAAGCTGAAAGGTCAGTTGTCAGGGGCGTGGTCTTGTACTGTAGAGTACGATTGTCGCATTGTGTTTAATTTTGTCCAGAATCCAGAATCGGGTGAAGAGGAAATATTACTGATTGATATTGGTACTCATGATGAAGTGTATTGATGTTTGCTGCGTGTAGCCAACTCAATGGATATCGATTTAGTTTATGAAAGGCGATCGCATTTCCTCCACGCTTTTGTATGAGGCGATTGGAGTTCAGCCGAATGCCTATTACTTTGTAAATGCAAGCATCTCCGGTTGTGAATAAGTTAACGAGGTGGTAGCGGCTCCAAATTCAGAGCGGGTCTAGGGTTCAGCTTTTTTGGCTCGTTGGGAGATGCTTGCAAAAACGCTATAAATTATACTGGATAAAGGATAACGAGCTTCTTGATTCCTAAAAAAATGAGGGTTTGGCAGGTATTTAACAGTTTTGTAGCTTCTTGGATGGAGATGCTTGTAAAATTAACTAGGGGCAATTGTGCTGCAAGGGTTCCAGCGATCGCTCTGTCCTAACCTTTGATGCCGTAAGGCGTTGAGCACGGGTTAGCGGGGAATTTCATGTTTTCTTCTCTACCTCTGTCCTAACCTTTGATGCCGTAAGGCGTTGAGCACATGACGGGCTATACCAAAGTTTCAAAACCTACAACCCTGTCCTAACCTTTGATGCCGTAAGGCGTTGAGCACTTAACGGTAGAATAGTATTAGTTGAAAGGAACCCGATCCTGTCCTAACCTTTGATGCCGTAAGGCGTTGAGCACAAGATTTCATCATTGGATTTATCCAAGGAATAGCACTGTCCTAACCTTTGATGCCGTAAGGCGTTGAGCACCCAAGAAATAACACAAAATGCCCAAGGGAAGTATCTGTCCTAACCTTTGATGCCGTAAGGCGTTGAGCACACGGAATTCGAGACTTTAGTGGTCTTGAACGCAAGCTGTCCTAACCTTTGATGCCGTAAGGCGTTGAGCACGCAAGGTGGAATGCAAGAGCGTGGACTCTATTGCACTGTCCTAACCTTTGATGCCGTAAGGCGTTGAGCACAAAGTAATATTGTACTAATCGGCAAGGAGACAGACTGTCCTAACCTTTGATGCCGTAAGGCGTTGAGCACTAGCTCCATTCCATCCGTATTGTTGCCAGCAGTAAGCGCTGTCCTAACCTTTGATGCCGTAAGGCGTTGAGCACGGGT
>JBFLZA010000601.1:0-5671 GCA_040756535.1 Cyanobacteriota bacterium | reverse complement strand
GTGGGTCTACAACAAAGCGCTGCATACCAGAACAGAGGCTTGGTACGAACGACAAGAGCGAGTTGGCTACAGCGAGACATCTGGGATGCTGACCGAGTGGAAAAAGCAATCGTGTTTGCAATTCCTCAACCAGGTAAGCTGTGTGCCGTTGCAGCAAGGCCTGAGACATCTGCAAAAAGCCTTTGCCAACTTCTGGACAGGTCGCAGCAAATATCCCAACTTCAAAAAGAAGCGTAGTGGTGGCAGCGCTGAGTTTACCCGTTCCGCCTTCAAGTGGAAGGATGGACAAGTTTGGTTGGCAAAGTGTTCTGAACCTTTGCCAATTCGCTGGAGCCGAACCATTCCCAAGGGGTGCGAACCGTCTACGGTAACAGTGAGGCTGGATGCATCGGGGCGCTGGTTCGTCTCGATACTGGTTGATGACCACACAGTTGAGTCCTTGCCCAAAATTGAGCAAGCGGTTGGGATTGACGTGGGAATCACCTCGTTGATTGCCACTTCTGGCGGCGAGAAGATTGCTAATCCCAAGCACTTCAAACGCCTTCGATATAAATTGAGACAGGCTCAAAAAGCTTTGTCTCGCAAAGTCAAAGGCTCCAATAACCGAGAAAAGGCAAGAGGTGAAGTAGCTCGAATTCACGCAGCCATTGCCGATACTCGAACAGATTTCCTTCACAAGCTGACTACTCGATTGGTACGCGAAAACCAAACGATTGCTGTCGAGGACTTGGCTGTGAAGAACATGATGAAAAACCGGAAACTTGCCCAGGCAATTGCCGACGCAAGTTGGTCTGAGTTGGTTCGTCAGCTGGAATATAAGTGCCACTGGTACGGTCGAACACTGGTTAAGATTGACCGATGGTTTCCCAGTAGTAAACGCTGTGGCAAGTGCGGTCACATTGTCGATAAATTGCCGCTGACGAGTCGAGAGTGGGACTGTCCTGAATGCGGGGCGCACCACGACCGAGACATCAACGCCGCACAAAATATTCTCGCCGCAGGGCTTGCGGTGATAGTCTGTGGAGCGAACGTAAGACCTGATAGGCATGAGTCTAAAGGGCGGTTGCGAAATCCCCGTAAGGGAAAGAAGCAGAAACCTAAACCTCACGATTTAGGTTTCTCCCGTTATAGCCGAAGGTTTAACGGGAGAGGATGTCAATACCACACCCTAGTTCTACCAGAAGGTAATGTGTTTTTTGAGTTTACGCTTTGGTTTGCTGAGTACGAGGTAGAAGTTAGAGAGAAGCGAAACGATATACACAAAAAGCGATACAACGTCTTTCTTATCTTTACAATCAACAGCGATCGCAAATAGAAGGAATGAGTATAGCCTGAAGAAAGCCTGCCCTGTGCTATCGTTTGTTACTCTGAATTCATTAAACTCAGGGGTAAGCAGAACAACAGCAAGCGAATGGAAAACTTTCCTGTAGACGCCCCAACCAATTCCCAACAGGCGTCGGCGGCGTCTTCTTCAGAAGTAGGGACGCCCTTCGATCGCGCTATGATGCAGCGGTGCATCCAACTTGCTCGTCGTGCCCTTGGACGAACAACTCCCAATCCCCTCGTCGGTTCTGTAATTGTCCGAGATGGAGAGATTGTGGGGGAAGGGTTTCATCCAGCAGCAGGTCAACCCCATGCTGAAGTCTTTGCCCTACGTGCCGCTGGTGAAAAGGCGAGGGGAGCCACCCTTTATGTCAGTTTAGAGCCTTGCAACCACTACGGACGCACACCACCCTGTTCAGAAGCCGTTGTGGCAGCAGGTGTCGCGAAGGTCGTAGTGGGTATGGTAGACCCGAACCCACTCGTGGCAGGCGGAGGAATTCAGCGGCTACGCGATGCAGGAATTGAAGTGGTGGTGGGTGTCGAAGAAGCCGCTTGCCGTCAGCTCAACGAAGCCTTTATTCATCGCATTCTCTACAAGCGTCCTCTAGGAATTTTTAAGTATGCGATGACGCTGGACGGCAAAATTGCTACGATCAGCGGTCATAGTACTTGGGTCACAGGTAAGGAGGCGCGAACTCAGGTGCATCAACTGCGGGCAGCCTGCGATGCAGTAATTGTGGGTGGTAATACAGTGCGCCTAGATGACCCTTACCTGACGAGCCATCATGCCGATGCTCACAATCCGCTACGGGTGGTGATGAGTCGCACCCTCAACCTACCCTTGGACGCCCATCTCTGGCAAACCAATGAAGCTCCCACCTTGGTTTTGACCGAAGTAGGAGCGCATCCGGATATGCAGCAACTGCTGGTGAAGAAGGGAGTGGAAGTGGTGGAGTTGACGCCCCTAACGCCAGCCAAGGTGATGGAGTACTTGTACGATCGGCAACTTTCGTGCGTGTTATGGGAATGTGGTGGGACTTTAGCTGCCAGCGCGATCGCAGATGGCGCGGTGCAAAAAGTTCTCGCTTTCATTGCTCCCAAAATCGTTGGTGGCAAAGTGGCCCCCTCACCCGTTGGTGATTTGGGATTAGCTACGATGACAGACGCTCTCACCTTAGAACGCGTCAGTTGGCGTCAATTGGGTTCAGATTATGTTGTGGAGGGGTACTTGCCCATGAAGGGTTCAACTTCCTAACCGACGCTACGGCAACGGTTACGGCGAACAACCTGCCACTTAATTTGAGCAACCTTCAACTCAAGTTGAGGAAGAAAAGCGACCTAATCAATGATGGAATTGACGATTTGGAGCCTGCTGGTTGGCAATCTAGGCTGGCAGGCGGTGGTGGTGAGTGGATGGCTGCGCTGGCGGCAAGTTGGAACCAGAGGGCAACATCAGGAGGAGGAAGAAATTTTGACCTTGTTTGATTCAAGAGAAGACTTGGCCTCAGTAGATTCGCTGCAACGTAACGGGAAGCATGACTCGCCTGGTTATTCGAGTCAGGTATCGTCAGACCCAAGGCTAGTGGGTTGGGAATTTAAAATAGTAAGAGCGAGTCGCGATCTGTTTCGCAATCCAGTGATTTTACAAAAGCTTTGCGAAGAAGAAGCGATGTCAGGCTGGATTATGCTGGAAAAACTGGACGATCGCCGAGTCCGGTTCAAGCGGCTGATTGCTTTACGCGATGTCCTTGATGCCTCACAGCTTACCTATGACCCCTACCGTTGCCATTACGGTTCCTCCTTTTCACCCCTAACTATGTTAAGTGCGATCGCATTTTTAACGGCGATCACTGTCCCCTCTTATTTGGGCTATACCGTGGTGTCGGGTATGCTTGCTCACTCCCAGGAAAAAGCACCAACCACTCCTGCTCCCTATGAGGCGATTCCCCCTCAAAGTTTTCCTCCAGTCAAAGAGAAAAGTTGAGCTTGAACAGATGAGCTGAGTCAGGCTTGAGTTCTATTCCTCGAATTTGTGCTGATGTACGATAAGCCAATAGCATCAGCCAAATTCAAGAAGCATCTCATGCCAAAACTTCCCAGAATTCTACACAAATCTTTAATAAAAAAAATATTGTTTCAACTTTCTCAATTCCGGAAAAGTAAGAAAGTTGTATTCATTGTGATTATTCTTCTATCTGTCAGAATCCTGGCAGGTATTGCTATTGCTCAGGATGCTCCTCTCTACAGCGATAAAGATATCTTTCATCCCGTTTACTCTCAAAATGGGATGGTTTCTTCCCAGGAAAATTTTGCCACTGAAGCAGGTTTGCAGGTTTTAAAAGAAGGTGGTAATGCTATTGATGCGGCTGTAACTATAGGCTTTACGCTGGCTGTTACCTTACCTCGTGCTGGTAATATTGGCGGCGGCGGTTTTATGGTCATGCATCTGGCAAAATCTAATGAAACAGTTGCCATAGATTATCGTGAAAAAGCTCCCAAGGCAGCGTTCCGCGATATGTTTCTGGATGAAAACGGTAACTACGACCCCGAAAAATCTCGATATAGCTATTTAGCCGTTGGAGTGCCTGGAACTGTTGCGGGTTTAATTATGGCGTTGGAAAAATATGGCACAATTTCGCTAGAACGTGCCTTAAAACCCGCTATTGAATTAGCAGAAAAAGGCTTTCCTATTAGTAAAGATTTGCATACTGCCCTCGTAGCAGCGCGAAACCAAATGCAGGCGTCTCCCGCGAGTATGGCAATTTTTTATAAAGAAGGTGGTGTTCCTTACGAACCGGGTGAAATTCTAGTCCAGAAGGATTTAGCCAAAAGCTTAAGATTGATTGCTCAACAGGGAGCTGATGCGTTTTACAAAGGTGCGATCGCAGATGCTATTGTGGCGGATATGCAAGCGCACGGTGGGTTGATTACTAAGGAAGATTTGGCAGATTATCAAGCCGTCAGACGTGAACCCGTGCATGGCACTTATCGAGGATACGATATTTACTCAATGCCTCTTCCCAGTTCTGGGGGAGTTCATTTAATTCAAATGCTCAATATTTTAGAGAGATTTCCTATTGGTTCATTGGGACACAATACAGCAAAAACAATTCATATTATGGCAGAAACCATGAAACTGGCTTATGCCGATCGCTCCAAGTTTTTAGGGGATTCTGATTTTGTGCCTGTTCCTGTTTCTGGTTTAATATCCAAGCGTTACGCAGATCAGTTGCGTCGCAAGATTAATCCCAATCGAGCTACTCCTAGCCAAAAGATTCTGCCAGGAAATCCCAATCAATATGCAGAAAGTATTGATACTACTCATTATTCAGTGATAGACAAATACGGCAATGCCGTTGCCAATACTTATACTTTAAACTTCGAGTTTGGCACCAAATTTACCGTAGCGGGAACGGGAATTTTGCTGAACAATGAAATGGACGACTTTTCGGCTAAACCGGGTGTACCCAATGCGTTTGGTTTGATTGGTGGGGAATTGAATGCAATTGAACCTGAAAAAAGAATGCTCAGTTCGATGACACCTACCATTGTCATGAAACAAGGCAAACCTTTCCTCGTTACGGGCTCTCCTGGCGGCAGCACTATCATCACAGCCACGCTACAAGTGATTATGAATGTCATCGATCATGATATGAATATTGCTGCTGCAACTAATGCTGTCCGAGTTCATCATCAATGGCTACCCGATGAACTTCGAGTAGAACAGGGGTTGAATGGAGATAGCATCCGCCTGTTAACAGAAAAAGGGCATAAGGTTGTTGTTAGAGAGGCGATGGGCAGTACCCAAAGTATTCTGCGTGGAGGAAATATCCTTTCAGGTGCCTCTGACCCTCGTAGGCCGGGTGCTTTAACTCTGGGCTATTAGTTCATATTAAATTTGTACTGTTATTTACTTATTTACTATTGATCTAACCAGTTAAACAGCCCCAGTGCAGTCACACTCCCTACAAAGTGAACACCAATCATATTGACGTTTGCCAACACTACAAAAATATCCAATGGACGAATGAAATTTATAGAGGTACTGCTAAAGCTTTCGCTGCTACAACAGCAACGGTCATTTCAGATGCTAAGAATATTAACCTAAGTTAAGTCAGTCTTTAGCAGGATGTAGGGAGCAGAATTTTTTTATTCTTAGGTAGTAATCAATTTAGACAGCTCCAAAGCGGATTTGGTATCACTGGAAGAACTGCGCCAGGAACCTATCAAGTTCAAATCTCGGCAAGCATAGAATAGACTTCTTGCAAAAGTCGAATTTACCCCCCTTAGTCCCCCCTTATCAAGGGGGGAAACTAACTCCCTCCCTTTAATAAGGGGAGGGTTGGGG
>JBFLZA010000600.1:0-5675 GCA_040756535.1 Cyanobacteriota bacterium | reverse complement strand
GGAGTGGGTAGTACAGCTTACTTTGCTCTTGAGGCAAGAAAGCCGAAAATTGACCTTGCTAACTTGACTGTACCTGTACAGTCCCAAAATCTGACAGTACGTATCACTGCCAATGGCACTGTAGTCCCTATTCAAAGTGTGAATCTCAGCCCCAAAACATCCGGGCGTTTGGCGAAGTTGTTTGTTGAACAAGGCGATCGCATCCAAGCAGGGAAACAGATAGCCTTGATGGAAAACTCAGACTTGGAAGCGCGATTAGCACAAACTAAAGCCAACCTCAGTAAAGCCCAAGCCGCGCTAGCCGAAGCACAAGCTGGAAGTCGCCCAGAAGAAATTAACCAAGCTAAAGCTCGTTTGTTGCAAGCTCAAGCTCGTCTGGAACAAGCACAGGCGGGCAATCCCCAAGAAATCGAGCAAGTAAGAGCGCAAGTTGAAGCGGCAAAATCCCGCCTAGCACTGGCTAAAGCGAGAGCCGATCGCTATCGGATGTTAGCCGGTCAAGGAGCCGAATCCTTAGATAAGCGAGATGAAGCCGTCACCGAAGAACGCAACGCCCTAGCAAACTTAGAAGAAGCTCAACGGCGCTTAGAACAGCAAAGAAACACCAAAAGTCCAGAAATTGACCAACTTGAGGCGGCAGTAGCTGAAGCACGCTTTAATTTAGAACAGCTCCAAAACGGTAAGCGTCCCCAAGAAATTGCCCAGCTCAAAGCGTCTGTTGAGGGAGCGAAAGCTGAAGTGATGTCAGTGCAAGTCCAACTAGAAGACACGGTAATTCGTGCCCCGTTTTCTGGAATTATTACTCAAAAATACGCCACAGAAGGGGCGTTCGTGACGCCAACCACTTCAGCATCCAGTACAGCTTCAGCTACCTCAACGTCAATTGTGGCGCTGGCTAAAGGATTAGAAATTCTCGCCAAGGTTCCAGAGGTGGATATTAGTCAAATTAAGCCCGGACAGACTGTGGAAGTCGTAGCAGACGCCTTTCCCGATCAAGTCTTCAAAGGGCGGGTGCAGCGCGTAGCACCCGAAGCAGTGGTTGAGCAAAATGTCACCTCTTTTGAGGTACGGGTGGCGCTGTTAACCGGTCAACAACAGCTGCGTTCTGGAATGAATGTAGATCTGACGTTTTTGGGCGCACAGATGAATAATGCTCTGGTTGTTCCCACCGTTGCAATCGTCACTCAAGAGGGTCAAACGGGTGTCATGGTGCCTGATGCTGATAATAAACCCAAGTTTCAATCGGTAACCATTGGGCCAACCATTCAAGACCAAACTCAGATTCTGGAGGGATTGAAGCAAAATCAACGGGTATTTATCGATCTACCCGAAGAATTTAGGCAGAAGAAGAATGATGAATAAAGTGTGAATTATGAATTATGAATTATGAATTATGAATTATGAATTATGAATTATGAAAAACTTGTCGCCCTTCAGCTTTATTAAAAAATGAACTTGATAGAAAGCATAAAAATGGCAGGAACTACGCTGGTTGCGAATAAACTGCGTAGTAGCTTGACGATGCTAGGCATTATTATTGGCAATGCTTCCGTGATATCCCTAGTCGGGATTGGGCAAGGCACCCAAAAGCTAGCTTCTGAGCAATTTCAGTCCCTTGGCCCTAATCTTCTGTTTATTGTTCCTGGCTCTCAAGCAACGCGGAGTACTACACCTAACCTGCCAAAGACGTTGGTGCTAGAAGATGCCAAAGCGATCGCAACTCAAGTGCCTTCGATTCAAGATGTTGCTCCTCAAATCAACTCTAGGCTTTTAGCCACCTACCGCAACCGCAACACCAATACAGCAATCACGGGGACAACCCCAGCTTTCCTCTCCGTCAGAAACTTTGATGTGGAACGAGGCAGGTTTATCACCCCCTTAGATCTACAGCGGAATAACCAAGTTGTAGCTTTAGGTTCTGACTTGGCTAAGAAATTGTTTGGGAATAGTAACCCAGTCGGTGAGACAGTTCGGATTAAAAATGTTTCTTTTCAAGTGATTGGGGTGATGGAACCCAAAGGTGCTTTCCTGGGAGACAATCAGGATGACACTGCCTTTATTCCCCTGACTACGATGGCTAATCGCCTAGTGGGACGAACCTCTCCTTATGGGATAGAAATAACCTTCATCTCTGTCACTGCCAAAAATCAAGACAGTATCGGCGCAGCCAAGTTTCAAATCGAGAACCTCCTACGACTGCGACACAAAATTACCGATGAAGATGATTTCACCGTTAGAACTCAGAAGGATGTTCTTAAGATTGTCGGCACGATTACGGGTGGACTCACGGTTTTGTTAGCTGCGATCGCAGGAATTTCTCTGCTCGTCGGTGGCATTGGTGTAATGAACATTATGCTGGTTTCGGTTACGGAGCGCACCCAGGAAATCGGACTGAGAAAAGCGATCGGTGCTCAAGAACGAGATATTCTCATTCAGTTTCTCATTGAAGCAGTGATTCTTTCGGCGGCGGGTGGCATCATTGGGACGTTACTGGGAATCAGTGTGATTCAGGTTGTCAGTATGGTTAGCCCTCTGAAGGCCGGTATCTCACCTGTGGCAATTCTCCTGTCTGTTAGCGTTTCCGGTGGTATTGGCTTATTCTTTGGTGTCGTACCGGCGCAGCGGGCGGCGAAACTTGACCCCATTGTTGCTTTGAGAAGTGCATAATATGCAAAACCAATTCAGTCCTCAGTCCGATACCTTCAATGCTCCCAGAAAACCTGTCATTATTCGTCTAGAAGATATCTTCAAAGTCTATGGCATCGGCAATACGGAAGTTCGAGCGCTCAACGGTGTCAACCTGATTGTTGAGGAGGGAGAGTATTGCTCGATTATGGGAGCATCGGGTTCGGGTAAGTCCACAGCGATGAATATTATTGGCTGTCTTGATCGACCGACATCGGGACATTATTACTTAGATGGGGTAGATGTATCGGGGTTATCTGATTCTGACTTAGCCCGGATTCGTAATCTCAAAATTGGCTTTGTCTTCCAGCAATTTCACCTGTTGTCTCAACTAACAGCACTAGAAAATGTGATGCTGCCGATGGTTTATGCAGGTATTCCCAATGCCGAACGACATGAACGCGCAACCGAAGCGTTGAAACGGGTGGGGTTAGAAAATCGAGTGTACAATAAACCGAATCAGCTATCGGGAGGACAGCAGCAACGAGTTGCGATCGCGCGTGCGATTGTGAATAAACCGGTCTTACTTTTAGCAGATGAACCAACAGGGGCGTTAGATTCCCGCACGACGCAGGAAGTCATGGATATTTTTACGGAGTTAAACACCAGTGGCATTACTGTTGTAATGGTCACTCACGAGCCAGAGGTGGCGCGTTTGACTCAGCGCATTGTTTGGTTCCGCGACGGTGAGGTGATTCATTCCCATCTAACTCCAGAGGAAATGACCCATGTAGCCGTTTCCTAATCAGCCCTATCCTTTCCACTGGCGTAAAAATTCACTAAAATTTTACTCCAAAAACTCTGCGACCTTTGCGTTTTCCTCTGTGACCCTCTGCGTTAAAAAAATCGAGTATTCTAATGCAAACGGATTCGATATCATTTGTCATTAGAATTGCTCACGATAGATCTTCTTAACAATTGTTCAAACTGGGCTGAGTTGCGACTTTACTGCGTAAGAACCCAACTAAATTTTGCACAAACGATGGACTGACGCTGTGTTTTTCCGACTCATTGATTAATTCTGCGGGTAGCGCTTCTACCTCTTGGGTGGGTAGAGTGCCAACTAATAAGGGTACTTCTTCTGCTAAACCCACAACGATGAGCCGAAACGCAATTTGTTGTACTTTTTCTACAGGCAGTCTCAATTGTCGTGCGATCGCAGCTAGAGAAACGGTTCCTTTTGTGTATTCCCAAACCTGCCACTCCAAGGCATCCAGCCGATATTGGGGTTGACCTGCAATAATACTGACTAACCCTCCGTTGGGATCGGGAAGTTTATCTGTTAAAGCATTCCAGTTCCGCAATACTCGCAACCCTACCAATACGGCTTCTGTTGCGGGTACGCTTAACCCTGTCATTTCTCTCGTCGGAATTTGCATGTTAGGCTCAAAGATGAACTCAGCGTCCTTGAGTTGAAGCAAAGCACAGACTTGCCTCAATACTTGAACTTGGAACAGCCGTTTCAGTTGTTGGCTTTGTAAAACCCCTTGATTTTTGAGGTACAAACCCAAGGGCTCATTAATGGGGCAGCACCAATGGACGAGTTTGTCAAATACGCGATCGCTCACCCACTGACGTTGATCGATCAGCGAAACTAACCCTTGATGGTCTAACCGATTAGCTGCCGCTACAATCCGACCCTGGTACACCCAGATGTAGTGAGCTTTAGGCTTGGCAAGAGTTGCGGGTTCAGCATAAAGCGTTAGCAAACCCGTTTTTTGACCTCTTTCGAGCAACTGAAAGAGTTCTGGGAGAGAAAAATCTGTGAGATGACCCTTAATGGACATGACGATTTAATTGAATGCAAAAAGACGAATTTGGAGTGTCACCAGAGGATTAGCGGCTGCATCAGGAACATCAGAATACCTTAATATTCCTTAATACTAATATAAGTTCCACTATTATCCGAATCAATCTCCCGATAGAAATGGATAGCCCTTGTACTAGGAGCCTCTCTACCTTGAAGTTGAGTGAATCGCTCAAGGTAATAGGTATTTTTTCTGATTGTTAAAACCAAATTGATGATGCACCCAAAATTTACTAACATTTTTCCTCTGAGCCTCTAACTAGATGTATGATTACGACTGAGAAGAATTGGCTGAGATAGGTACGCTCGTATCTGAATGCTAAGGGTCTATGAACCCTTCTGTTCACTACTAGTACAACGCGGCAAAAGTTTTCCACCACTTCAATAGGATTAAAGTAAAAGCTTGCTCCCTCGCTGCCAACTGGTGGGTTATTTCTGCCATGCTGTACTAGTAACCTTCTAGAGCAAATGAATTGTTTGCTATCTTAGCGAAGATATCTAAAATTGCAATTATGAAAGAGTTAAGGCGTTAAAATTATTAGATTTTTAATTTGACCTGAATTTAAGGTAATGAAGTACACAAAAGAATTCAGGATGATAGGTTAAGGAGTAAAACTTAGACATTGAACTGAAACTTGGATGAGGGCATGAGGAAACCCCCTGGCATCCCAGGATTGCGCCTTGACTCTATTGTATCGAGAGCTGGAATTCAGGTGAGTAACCTCCTGCTCTAGCGCTAAGTTAGTTAACGATATAATGGCTTGATTCCAGAAAATCTTATAAAAAGTTTAGCTTTTTTTAAACAAAACTAAATAATGGAATTTTGCATGAAATGTTCCACTAGCACAATTAAGGCATTAACCACTGAGTCTTTCTGATTGGCATTGAGCGTCACTAAGGGAGGTCGTGTTTTTTCATCAATAAAGCCCAAAGCGATCGCCACATTTTCCACAGACCAAGCCCCCTCGCAATCCATATGGGTCAGACCAATCAGCATGGGAATGGGTGCCCGTTGGTTCATAAAAGCGAGGATGCGACGAGCTAAACGAAAATCGCTGGGGCGATGGGCAGCGACTAAGAGGACGTAAGCGTGGGCCTTCCGAATCAAGATGTCCCACATGAAATCGAACCGGGACTGCCCTGGGGTGCCATAAAGATGCAGCGCCATTCCTGGAGCAAATTG